>JAGLLI010000136.1 GCA_023140595.1 Candidatus Parcubacteria bacterium | reverse complement strand
AATTGAACCGATAATCAAAATTATTTCCGAAAAACTGTCAGATATTAAAAACGTAATTACCTTGCGGATATTTTTAAAAATTACCCGCCCTTGTTTGATTACCGAAACAATCGTTTTAAAATTATCATCAAGCAAAACCAAGTCCGAAGTTTCTTTGGCAATATCGGTTCCTGTGCCAAGCGCGATGCCGATATCAGCGGCTTTAAGCGCGGGCGAATCATTAATGCCGTCGCCGGTCATGGCAACCACCTCCCCTTTGCTTTGCAAGGCCTTAACAATGCGCAATTTGTGATGCGGGCTGACTCGCGCGTAAAGATCAATATTGCCGACAATCGCTTTTAATTTTTCATCGCTGGTAGCATCTAACATTTCTCCGGTAATAATATTTTCCGCCTTAACTTTTAAACCGACTTCCGCGGCAATCGCGCGCGCTGTAAGTTTATGATCGCCGGTAATTATTACCGGTCTGATGCCAGCCTGGCGGCAAAGCTCAATAGTTTCTTTGGCTTCCGCGCGCAAGGGATCTTTAATAGCGATAAATCCGATAAAGACCATTTCCCCGTTAATTTCCTGCCAATCAATTTCACCTTTTTTGAATTCTTCTTCGCTCGCTTTTATTTTAATATCTTTTTTTGCCAATCCGATTACTCTTAAACCGCGTCCGGTTAAATTTTCATAAGTTTTATTTAAATTTTCTCGCGCCTCTTTGGTAATTTTTTTAATATCACCCAAATGGTGATAAAAAGAAGCTTTTTCCAAAAGCCTTTCCGGCGCGCCTTTTTCGTAGAGAACATAATTTTTCGCGTCTAACTGATGCAAACTAAGCATATACTTTTTCGTGCTGTCAAACGGCAATTCATCAATTTTTGGTTCAATCTTTAATAACTTCTCCTTGCTTAATCCTGATTGAACCGCGGCTGACATTAAAGCCGCTTCAGTCGGAGTGCCGATAACGCGCCAGCTGGCAAGTTCGTCTTGAGGATTTTCAATTACCGCGTCATTGCACATCATACCGGTCTGCAAAGCCAGGCTGACAGCCAAAGCTTCGCTTTGATCTTGGCGGCTACCAGACATTTTAACTTCAAATTCTTTTTCACCAATTACGATATGCGCGACATGCATTTTTCCTTCAGTTAAAGTCCCTGTCTTATCCGCGCAAATTACGGTTGTTGATCCAAGCGTTTCCGCGGCCACTAATTTGCGTACAAGAGCGCGCTTTTTCAAAATTTGCTGCATTCCCAAAGCTAAAATAAAAGTAATCGCCACAGTCAATCCTTCAGGGATAGATGCTACGCCAATCGCGACTCCTGTTTCCACCATTTCCAACAGCGGTCTTCCTTGGATTAATCCGGCAATTACGATTATAAAACAAACTACGCCAAAAATCGCGCCTAAAAAACGGCTAAAAACAGCTAAACGGATTTGCAAAGGAGTTTTTTCTTCTTTGGCTTCGCTGACAAGTTCTGCGATTTTTCCAAGTTCGGTATTTCTGCCAATCGCGGTTACAATCGCCCGCCCCAATCCGCGAACCGCCATTGTCCCGGCGTAAATCATATTTTCCCGATCAGCTAAAGCCGCTCCCGGCGGCACAGGATCAATTCTTTTGCCAGACGGCAAAGATTCGCCTGTAAGGCTGGCTTCATTGACTTGCAAATCAATCGCCTCAATTAAGCGCGCGTCCGCCGGTATGCGGTTGCCGGCTTTGATTAAAATAATGTCGCCCACTGTAATTTGCGAACTAAAAACCATTATCTCCTGCCCATCGCGCAAAACAAAGGCTTTATGCTCAACCAATTCTTTTAATTTTGAAATCGCATGATTAGCCTTGTTTTCCTGAAAGAAACCAATAATAACATTTATAAAAACCGCTCCGAATATAACGCCTGCGTCAATTTTCGCGCCTAAAGCCAAAGAAAGAATGCCTGCAAATATTAAAATATAAACCAAGGCATTATTGAATTGCGAAATAAATATCATCCAAGAACTAATGCTTTTTTCTTTTGGAATTTCATTTAAACCGTTTTTCTTGATTCTTCTTTCCGCCTCTCTTTGCTCCAGTCCGTTTTCATTGCTTTTTAACTTGTTAATAACCGTTTTTACTTCTTGATTATGAAAATTATCCATTTTTACTTATGTTGGCTAATATTTATTATTTTTAAAAATATTTTTATTTTATTTTATTTTTTAATTATAACACAAAAGCTCTTAAAAACCAAAAAATAGTAATATAAAAAACAGGCGGTTAAATTTCAACTGCCTGTCATAATTGTAATAATTATTTATAGTGATTTGTAAATAAAATAATTTCAATATTATTTTTATTTAAAACGCATATTCCGCGATATTTTTTATCAAGCCTGAAACTGTAAAAAACAGTATTTTTTAAAATTATTTTTTCAAAATTTAATGAAGGATAAGACAAATCATTTTCTAAAAAATTCTTAGCTTTTTCCCATTTTTTGCACAGGCTATGTTTGCTAAGATATTTTTTTAAACGCGGTTTTATGGGATTAATCTTATATTCCATTATTTTTTCAAATAAAAATCAGACTTTTTATAACCGGTTAATAATTCTTTTTTAAATTTTTTATCTAAATCAACTGTTTGCAAATCTTTTTCCAGTTGTTCTGCCGGCAGCCATTTTGTTTCTTCCATTTCCACCATTTTTATCGGTTTAATCTTTACTTCATTTTTATCTTTATCAAATACGGCTTTTAATATATCTGTTCCAAAAAGCTCTCTCCATTTTTTGGGAAATGTTATCTGCCCTGTGCCAAAAAGTTTTAATGTTTTAGTTTCCATAAAAATTATATAATTATTTAATTAACTAATTATATAATACCATAAATAATAATTATGTCAACTTGACAAAACTTGACATAATTATTATTTATGCTATATTAAAATATATTTTTTGATATCAGGAAATTTTTCCTGATTTTTTGGGGTTCGTTGACAACTTAAATTGCGAAAGGAGGTGGAAGGTAGTTTTTTACTTTGGGAAAATAAACACAAATTTAAACAAAAAAAGGAGAAAATTAACATGAAAAAAAAATTATTTATTTTGGCAATGGTTAGTATTTTCTGTGTCTTTGGATTGGTTACTGCGGTTTTTTCTTGTGATGATTCTGACGATACATCCGATTCTGACGATCCGCCATGTATCCAAATAGTGGAAGAACCCGAATTGGATATAAGGACTTTTGCGATGTCTGACCGAAATTTTAACCCAGGCTGCGATACCCTGCTAACCGACAAAATCGGTATCCATACCATCAATGTTGATGGTAAAGGAACTGAGAGTCTTGATATTGAGGCAGAGGTTCAAGTTTATACCTTGGATGAGCATGAAAAAGACTTCTGCATTAACGGCGCGGATATATCGGTGTCTGGCTTGGATGAACAATTAACATACATTAAGGCAGGTACAGACGACTATTGTAAGGAAGTCCTGCTTAATGTAGAAAATAATCGGGTCAGCGATAGTGAAATAAAAATCGGTTGTATTGAGACCGCGACGAACAGTCATCAGGATGTCAAGCTTGATTATACAGATCCCGAAAATAAACTGGAATTTGATATTTTCAGTCAAACGATTTACAGCCACGAAGCTGAAAAAGACGGAGCTGTGAATCAAGTTTATTACCGTGGATTGATTCAAGGATCAAAAATCAATCCGTAAACAGCACAAAAACCAAGATAAGCGCAATTTGCCAAACAAATTGCGCTTATCCAAAATTCAGGAGGATAATCATGAAAAAAATTATAATTGTAGTATTGTTTTTGTTTTTACTACTAACAACTACTCCGGGGTTTGCTGAATTTACCGGTAGTATTGAAAATGATATATTTATCAATACTACTAATTATAACCCTGTCGGCGGCGGTAGTAATGACGAAATCGTGCGAGGATTATACGCCCCAAGCCAAAGCGGCACTGCTATTCCCGTTGAACCGCCAAGGATATTTGCCCCGGAAAAATCCAAAGTTTGGATACAACAAAGAGTGTATGGCTATGAAGAGCTAGACCATGGAACAGCGGACGAAATCGCTCAAACGATTCTTGATTCAGGCGATACTCTTCAGGGCAAACCGACTGTTCAGCCACTCCCCTATAATCAAAATGATGTAATCGTCTTAGACAAAATACCAGCGCCAAACATTCGTTCAATATATTCTAATAGAATTGCGACTAAACCAGAGGCTTTTATTGATATCACCATCCAACGAGCAGTATCCCACGTAAAGGCGGTATCAAATACCAGCCGAGTGGTAATATTGGCAGAACTATTTATTGAAGGCAGAAGCGCCAGCCGAGCTGACGCGCTTAAACTCGGTAGCAATTTAATGGACAAAATATCAGCTTATGGACTGGGTATTGGCACAAACTATTCTACCGGAGTATCACGCTCGTTTACGGGCTGGGTCGTGATTGTTATTGCATATGAAGATGTTCCAGTTATTTGGGACTCAGCTGTAAATAATAACATCAGACAAAAAAAATCAGATGCGAATCTGGGCTCCGTTCTTTTTTATCAAGGACAATTCTTAAATAATTCAGACAAAATTATTGCAAAAAATGTCCAAGATATAAAAAGAAAATGGAGAAAAATCCAGACCGGTGGTGTTATTGATGTTGTTATTATAGGTTCGCCTTACTACGAGCCGGACGAACTGGAGAATATTGGCACCAAGGTCATCAAAAAAATTGGCTTAGGCCTCAAATCTGAATTGTCAAAAAACGGAATTAATCTAACCAGTCAAGAATTACAAAATGCCTTTGATTACGAGATAATCAAAGCAAAAAATCAAAAAAATCTGGATAAACTCGCAAAGAATGGCGCAGATGGCGCCATATTATTTGAAATCAAATAAAAATAAACTGGGGGAGGAGAAAATGAAAAAATATATTTTGCTATTTTCAATGATAGCGTTTATGCTGATTACCGGCTGTTCAACAATGCATGCAAAAATTAAAGAGCCACAAGGTTATAAATATAAACCGCCCGAAGTAACTCAATCGTCTATGTCAAATATTGAATCAAAGCAAATTCTTGATGCAATTAATAACATGGGTGATAGAATAGTCGCGGCATTTAACCATGAACAACAAACCGCAAAGTCTGCAAACGGCAAAAAAAAGCCGCTGGCAAGTTTGTTTGAGAATAAAACCAAGCAAACTACATTAGCAAAACCTGCTGACCGCGGTCTTCGCCAAGAAATCACAAAATTAAAAAAACAAGTTAGGTCAAACACAAAAAAAATAAACAACCTTAACAAAACCGCTGAAATCCATGGTAAAGAAATTTTGCTTGCTCAGTGCAAGGAAAATGACTGCGCCATTGATGATATCGGTTTGTTCCCAGCGGGAGTTACTGAACTCTTGTGTTCAAAAAAAGGCTGTAGTCTTGAAAAACAGATTAAGGATATGGTCATTGACCGAGAAGAGGATGACTATGTGCCTTTTCTTGTTAAGGGCTACACTGATGATGACGGCTTTGCCGATAACGATAAAATTTCGCTTAAGCGAGCGAAATCAGTTAAAAGAGAAATGGTTGTTCTGCGATCATGTTTCAAAGATATTAAAAGGGAAGGCGAATCAACCAGAATGTTTGGCACATATAACGAGGAGGGAGAAAACCCAAATCGTCGTGTTCGAGTTTACTGGAAAAAAAACCAATGACACAAACCGTGTTCAAAACAATAGCAAAAGGCTTGAAATGTGGATTTAACGCATTTCAAGCCTTTTTTAATAATTTCCTATGTTCCGGTTCTATCTTTATAATTTATTTTAGCGCCTGTTGTATGATCTTTATATTCAACATTTTTTTCTACCAAATTATCATCCCTAACCCCCAAAAACTCCTTAACACCCTTCAAATTTTCCATAGTCAAATCAGCTGTTGGTTCTGCTTTGCCAAAACCTAAAAATTTTCTTTCAGCGCCAAAACTTTTGCCAAACATGCCTATTTCATACACGCAAATTTTATTATTTTTTAAATCAATCAAAATATTTGTTCCCTCTTTTCCGTTTACATTGGGAAGAGTAAACATTTTGGTTTTTGGATCTTGCGTAAAACCATATGGGGTATCTAATAGCGGTTTTCCTTTTAAATTAAATATATCTTGAAGCGCCATAGCTTTTTCTTCGCCATCGCCAGCTTTCAACATTAAATAATTCAAAGACTGCTTGCCATTGTCGCGAATTGATTCAGGCATTTGATCATAAATTTCTGTTATATTATCAATATTATCAGCGTTTGAATATTTTTTTATAAATTCAACTGCTTCTTTTGAATCCATTCTTTCTATAAATTCAAAAGTTTTGTTAAACTCCTCTCCGCGTCCAATCAAGTCTTTGTTTTGCGCTAAAAATTCCAATCTCTCTATTTCTCCTGAATTTAAACCGTCTTCTGGATCAACTCCCGCTGTTTCATAAATTTCATTAATATTTTTCAAACCGCTTACATCAAAAATTTTTAAAGTTTTTTTGAGACTTTCTGAAACATTTTTTTCCGCGCTTAAACCCTGCGGTACTTCAACTTTTGTCAATTTTGCTTTTTCCAAATCTGCCGAACCTTTTGCCTCGCGCGCTCTAATAACTTTTTCCGCCTTTTGCACCATTTCGCTGTCATTAAAATTTTTAACTTCAAGCCCTAAATCATCATGACCGTCAACTTGCCCTTCTAATCCGTTCGCCTCAATTATATCCTGCCAAGCGCCTTTATCTATTCTATCCAAATAACCAACCGCTTCTTTTTCTAAAATCTTATTATCCCATAAATCTTTCGCATGCTCATGCAAGCCTTCAACTAATTTATTAAATTCCGCGTAATTTTTAATTTCCAGCTGTCCTGTTTCTTTATTAAAACTAAACGAATTTCGCATCTCGTCATTAATATCTACGCCTTTAATTCTGCTCAATTCCCCTTCCGCCATTTTTGTTAAATTAGCCGCAACATTTAAGCTACGCGCCGCAGGCTCTTCGTCAAATAACTTTACACCGCCTTTAATTTCCGTATACATTTCTTTCTCATCCATAGCATTCATCGCAAACGCATACATGGTTCGCTCTAAACGAGCAGGAACTTCATTCTCGCCTAATTTTATTTTAAAATTATCTTTAATTCCGTGTTCAATACTCGTTATTTCAGTTGGTTCAGATGCATCCATAGCTTTAGCTTGATCGTTACCTGTTTTTATTTTTTCCGCGCTTTTTTCAGTGCCTTTAATTTCGGTGTCCGGTTCAGAAGGCTTAACGGATTTGCCTGTTTGCAGAGGAACTTCTTCAACAGTTCCTTTCTGCTCTAACGGCATAGCTTTCAAGGCTTCTTTGGTATTATAATCATGTAGCCCATGCTTAGCTATATATTCTTTATCAACATCAGATAAATTGCCTAATACTTTTAGGGTAGCTTTATCGGCTTTGCTAAAATCAGGCTCTATATCTATTTTTTTATCAGCAAAAAAATCTCCAACCTTATCATAAGCACCTTTTATGGGCTTGGCAATATATTGGTCTATTTCTTCATTAAAATATCTTGCCACACCCATACCGACACCGGCAAAACCAACACCAAAATAAATGCCTTCTCTTAATTTCTTATTCAAATATTTTTTTTGCTTCTCTGTTATCTTTAAACTTCTTGCGTCTAAAATTTTATCAATCCGTTCCTGTAGTTTTTCTTTATTTTGAATTTTACCGCTTCCTTGTTCTTCCTCATATTCCCCAACATGGCTTAACGCTCCACTTAGCTTTGAAGTTAAATTATATGTATTATTAATTATCTCATCACCATCGCCAAAATTAACCAAACCGCTCTCAACTTTCCGTCTGGTATAATTAATTCTTGTTTTTAAAGACTTGATTAATTTATCTTTTTGATCCTTATTATCTGGATTATTTATTTTATCAATTAAAATATCCATCTTATTCATCAAGCTTTCAGCATTAACAAAATTTCTTTCTTTTGTGATTTTACTATCAGTATTAAGAAATGTTTTTAATTCAGCGATTCTTCCTTGTTTGTTAATATATTCCTCTCCCTGTTTATTCTTAGTTAACGTTATTTCCTTTTCAAGCTTAGTTAATTCATTTAAACTCTTTTTTCTCTCAGCTTTTTTAACGCCTTTTTCGCTAATACTCTCTCTGCCTAGCTCATGCTCTTTATTCTTAATGTCTTCCTTACCTCTAATTCTCCCTCTCCATGCGCCAAATCCTGCCGCGCCGACTAATGTGACTGGAATAGTAACAGTGGCGGCGGTAACGGAGCCAAAAGCCAAAGCCGTTCTGGAAACCACTCTTGATAATACACCTGAGGCAAACGCCACACCTTTTTCAGATTTAATAAACGCGCCTAATACCTGTTTGTAAACCGGTTTATCAATATTTAATAATGCTTCTTCAACTTCCGGATGAGTATTTAAAAATTTATCCATTTGCACGTTCATATTCATTTCGTTCATTTCTTTTAACGCTTCTCCCATAGCCGCCTTTTCCATGTCGTATTTTTCGGCTTTTTTATTATTCGGATCAGATTCAATAGCATGTAAATTTTTAGCATCCAATGTTGTTAATATTCTGGCTTTGGTTTCTTCATATTCTTTTTTTACCTGATTATATTTTTTGTATTCTTTTTTACTGCTAACCTTATACGACTCAGAACCCCAAATAGCGGGCATTTTACTAAACGCCGTAGCCGCTTGATTAAATTTTTGAACAGCTGTTTTATCTAATTCTTTAGACTGATTAGCTGATAAATATTGAATTTCAATATCTTTTTCTCCATTATCAGTTTCTACAACTTCAACTTGCGTACCTGATATTTTTATTTGTGAAACCAAATTGTTTAAAACTTGCTTAATATTTTTTTTATTTTCATCTTGCTTAATATTGTCTTTATTAATTTTTTCAAATTTTTTAATTCTCAACCCCTTGGCTAAGTTAAGCCGCGCGCTATGAAAAAGGCTTCTGACTTTTCCTTTGTCTTTAAACTTTTGTTTTTTCTGTTCAAAGTCTTTAATTGACTTGACCTGTATTTCGCCCAAAAGCCACTGCCTTAAATTTTCTAAAACCAAAAGCTGTTGGCCGTTTGTTAAGCCGTTTAAACCTATCTCTTTTGACTTTAAATCCTCTTCTTTAACCCCAAACTCATCTTCAAATTTCTTTAAAACATCAGCTGGTATTTCATAACCTTCTTCCACAGCTTCTTTTGCCATTTTTTCTAATTTCGGATTTTCTTTTTCTAGCTCAATAACACCATCTTCTTGCGATTCAACCACTTCATCAGTCAACTCAATAATTTCATCATCTTTTTCAGTTTCAAAATACTTCGACTTTCCCTCTAACTCATCAATATTCTTATTTATTCTGCGACATTCCCGTATTTTCGCTCCTTTGCTTTTTTTCTCATCATCCGATATCTCTTTTTTACTGTTTCGCAATTCTTCTAGCTCTACTTTAATTCTATCGCTTTGAATATCTGTTGTCTCAATATTCTTAATCTCATCGGTTAATTCAACGTTATATTCTTCCTTATCATCATCTTTTTCTTCAACAGCCAAATTGTCTGATATTTTTTCTTTTTCATCCTCAATATCGTCCAGTTTATTCAATATTTTTAACTTAAGCTCACTTTCCCCGTCAGAAAGCTCGCCTTCTTGATCAATTCTTGTTAAAAGATTTTGCAACATTATTTCCCTACCAGCATCTCCCGAATACTCTCCCATAATCTGTAAATATTCATCATGAAATTTATTTCCAAAAATTTCATTTGTTGTTTTAATATTTTTATCATCTTCTTTTAATTTAGACAATTTTAAATCAACAATCGGTTCATGCGATTTTTCAAAATACGTTCTCTTAAAATCATCTTCATCCGTATTTTTCAAATCCAAAACTGCCTTATCACTTTGCTGTTCTTTTGAGGCATCCTCTTTGTCAAGTTTTTTTGCGTATTTTTGCAAAAGCTCAATTTCTTCAGGTTTTAATTTGACTACACCATCAACATTATTTTGTATTTTTTCTTTCATATTTTTTAAAAATTATTTTTTTAATAAAAACTTAGCAATATATTGCGCGTATTTTTTAAAGACTGGGATACCTTTTTCCAAATTGTCATAAACCAAATCAAGATTGAGATCAACATAATTATGCGTTAAAATATTGCGAAAACCTCCTGCGCCCCACAATTCTTCCGCAAAACTTCTTGGGTAAATTTTACCTTCTGCTAAAATATCAAAAATATCATCATTTTTTTCAGGCTTTCTTAAATCATTTTCAGCGATTATCATTTCCCCAATAGTTAAGCCGGCTTCTATCATTAATTGCAATGTACGACAAACTGCATCTTGCGCCATTTGATCCGTTAAAAATCTTTTTTTATCAACCATCTTTTTATATTTTTCTGCCTGCCTGATAATTTTTTTTAAATGTTTAAGATGAGTATCAATTGTAAATCTTGCAACCATCATAAAATTTATTTTTAGTTAAAATTATTTAAAACTTCCCTTCTGCCGCGCATTTAACGTAAATATCACCCCACAATCTCTCAAAATACTGCCAATCAAGCCAGCGCCTTAATATATTAACTTCTAAATTAACTCGTTTATTTTTATTTTTTTCAAAAAGAATTTTACCTGTCTTTATTACATTATATTTTAAAAGCAAAGGTGTTTTTTTATCATTTAAAATAACCAAATCAATATGATCTGTTTTGATTAAACGCAATAATTCCGAGATAATCTTTATTTGATAATATCCGTATTTTTCAGATGAAACTTTATCATCCAATAAAACGGCGAAATCATAATCGCTTAATTTTCCTGCCTTTCCTGTTGCTTGCGAACCAAACAAATAAAAAGTATTTATTTTATATTTTTTCACGATTCTGCTTAATTGTTGTTTTGTTAATTTTTTCATAATGATTTTGGCAGCATTAACAAAAATGGAATACATTTGCCATAATCAATTTCATAATAATTCACTCCCAAATTTATATTTCTATAATAATCCTGCAAATTTTCCTTATAATATTTTTCCGTTTGCATAATCCATGCGTCATCGTCAAGACATTTTGCCAAAAACCATTTTTCCAAAATCCTAACCGCCCTGCCGTTGCCATCCATGAAAGGATGAATATGCGCGAAAGCCAAATGAATAAACGCGGCATAATAAAAAACTTCTTCTATTATTAATTTTTTACTCAACAAAATCTTAATATCTGAAAATAATTTTTGCGTTTCCTGTTTTACAAATTCCGGTTCTATTGCCAAATAAACCAAACCGCTGCTGCCAAATACTCCGACTTTTTCTTTTCTGTATTTTCCTCTTTTTGACTCTATTAAAAATGATTCTGATAATATTTTATGCGATTGCAACATGCATTTTTCCGTTAAATCATTTTTCTTGGCATACTCGTATGCTTTTGCCAATTCTTTAATCTCATTAAATTCTTTTGGCCTGCTTTTTTCTTTAAATTCTTTTGTGTTCATAAAAGAATTCAAATCCATTGGATTGCCTTCAATATTTGAAGAATAAACCGAAGAAACTTCTATTAAATATTTAAAATCAGAAGATTTCAAATCTTTTTTCATCGCTCCATATCTTTGTTTTAAATCCTTGCCAATCTTTTCGCAATATTTTTTATAAAATTTTTCAGTTAATACTTGCATTTGTTATTTATTATTTAATTCATCAATCACCACAAGTTTTTTTCCTTCTAATATTTCATACAAAAAAACATCGGTAATATCTCGGCGATATTTGAATTCTTTTAAATCCATTATCGTAAAATTCACTTCAATTCCAAGCTCCTTTTCTAAATTATTAATCTGTTTGATTAACTTGCCTTTGTTAAGCCTGCCAACCACAAGCAAATCCACCTGAGCATTGTCATCATTAACAAACAAACCGGTTAAAATTAATAACTTTGGCTTGCCGGCTGTTTGCAGTTTTTCAACAAAATCTTTTTCATAAAGCAATTGCGCCCTGATAATCAATGTCCTGATTTCTTCATAGAGTACAAAATTTGTATTAACTTGATAATACTTTTTATCTGATTTATTATTATCGCTTTTTTTCTTTTTCTGTTTTTCCGTTTTTGAGTATGTTAAAAATTCTTCAACTGAAGTCAAATTCTTATTTTCGTTATCAGCATCGATCAAATTTGAAGTTAATATGCCGAATGTTTCAAGATTATCCAGTTCGCGCCTTACTGAATTTAATTGCAAAGACAAATCTCTTGCCAATTGGCGGATATAATATTTTTCATTCGGATGCAGCAAAAACAATTTCAGTATCTTAACGCGAGCGGTTGATCCGAATAGTTTGTTAAGCATAAATTTATTTTTTGATTTTTGCATTTTTTTAATTGAGTTTTATCTCTATATTTAGTATAATAAGTAATGAACAGAAAGTCAAAATATTTTATTTTAATAAATAACTGCTTTTATTAATATTAGCCAATTTAATGGATCATAAAATAGGACAATTAATATTAACTCCAGGAAAAAACGCAAATACCGTCTGCGATATTTTTGTCGCCCAAGTAGATTCGCACAAAGAATACTTGGCTGGAAAACTATTTATTTTAATTGAAATTGGGGAAAATAACGCTAATAGCTTAAAAATTATTAATTTTTTAATTGACACATTAAGTCATAATTATTATCAAAGCGAAAAAATACTGTTAAGAGAAAAAATCACAACTTTAAAAGTTGAGCATATTTTTGAAGCGGCGCTTGCCAAAACCAATAAAAATTTTAAAGACTATTTGGAAAGCGCGAAAATAAAAACAAAATTATCAAACATAAGCACTACTGCAGGAATTATTCATAATAAAAAATTGTATTTAAGCAGTTCTGACAAAAACAAGGCTTTTTTAATCTATAAAACTCAAATTAATGAAAAGCGCAAAACAGAAAATGATAAAAAAGATTTTATTTATAAAATTACCGATATTATCAATCAGGCTAACTCAAGAGCCGAGACAGAAGAAATTAAAAATAAAATTTTTTCTAACGTAATCAGCGGTAAAATGCCGCCGCAATCATATTTTTTTATCACCAACGAAGCTTTGCCGGAATATTTATCCAAAAAACAAATCATTGAAACAATTACGCTTTTACCGCCGGCAGGCGCAATAGAACAAATCAGACAAACTCTTGCAAAAATAAATTCTTATATTTCTTTTGTAGGTTTAATTGTTAAAAGCCAGGAAATCGCTTTTAACGAAAGCAAAATCACCGTAGCAACAAAATCATCTGTTGAAAAATCTATTATAAATTTAAATAAAACCGAAGACGCGACTGAAAATCTTTTATCCCCTACAGGAATTATAAATTCTGGAAGATGGCTTGGCGCTTTAACGGATAAATTTTTAAATAGAAATATTTCTCAAGCTACGAAGCTTGGCTTAAAGGACAAAATTTTAGTTAAACGAAAAACTCCGGTTCTAAACGTTTTAAAAAATATTTTTTTCATTTTTAGCGCTCTTTTTAAAAATATCGCGCGCTTGTTTAAAAATTCAAGCATAAAAATAAATTTTAAAAGCATTTTAAAACCCTTAAAAACTAAAACCGGTAATTTTTTCTCCTTGTTTGCAAATTTTTTTAGCAGCATGAGTATTAAAAATAAAACTCTGTTATTTTTAGGAATTGCTATAATTATAATTTTTTCAATTAATTTAACTCTGCAAAAAAATAAACAAGAAACGATTGAGCTTGAAGAAAATTTTGACGAACTAAAAGCCCTGATTGAACAAAAACAAAATCAAGCGGAAGCTAACATGTTGTTTAGCAACGAAGGAGGCGCAAAAAAGCTGTATGACGAAATTAAAGCCTTAATGACTGAATTGCCGCAGCAAACTGAAGAACAAATTAAACAATATTCTGAATTTGATGAAAAATACAATGTTTTTTTGGAAAGAATAAGAAGAGTTGAGCATTTCGCAAATGTAAAAGAATTAATTAATATATCAAATATTACGCCAAACGCAAGCGCGGAAAATCTTATCTATTCGCGAGAAAATAATAAAATATATATTGCCGATTCGCAGCAAAAATCAATTTTTATTTTTGATACCAACGATAATACCGCCACAACTTTTACAGATTTAGAACAAGAAAATTTTGGCATGAGTTCTGCGACTATGATTAATGATTCCAGAATTTATTATTTTGGACAAAATTCATTGCTAATTTATGATTTTGAAAATAATAATTTAAAAAATTATCCAATAAATATTAATAACGGAGAAATCGCTGACGCTGATAATTATAATAATCGTTTGTATCTTCTGGACAAAAAAAATAAGCAAATATTGCGCTACAATACCGCGAATTATTCTTTCACGTCTCCATACGGGTGGATACAAGAACCGATTTTAATTGACGATTTTGTAAGCATGTCCATTGACGGGCATATTTATGTTTTAGGCAAAAACAA
>JAGLLI010000135.1 GCA_023140595.1 Candidatus Parcubacteria bacterium | reverse complement strand
GTCGCGCCGTCGCTTGCCAATCCGATTAAAATTCAAGCCTCGCAAGAAAATGATTATTTATATGTTTTAGATCCAAGCGAAAATAGGCTTATTGTTTATGACAAAAACGGACAATTTATTATGCAATATATGGAAAAAGATTTTTCTTCTTTAAAGGATTTTGCGCTTGATGAAATAAATAAAAAAATATATTTATTAAATGATAATTCTGTTTATCAAGTGGATTTAAGTCACTTGGATGAATAATTTAAAAAAAACCGTAGAGACGCATTGCAATGCGTCTCTACGGTTTTTTTTATTTTTTAATCTCTATATTCACTCGATCAATTAATTTTGGCACTTTTTTAATAAAACTCGGCGTATATTTAATTTCGTATCCGGCGATTTCATCTAAATTTTTTAAATAAACTTCCAGTTGTTCGTTATTTAATCCTAATATTTTTTCAACTTCAACAACATCGCAATCCTTTTTTAAACCAACCTTGCCTTCAAATGAAGCGTTAATATTCGCGGTTCCCGCTTCGGTGTCAAAATTATTCAAAGAATAAACAATATTTTTTTCGTCAAAACTGATTAAGTCTTTGTTTTCGCTTAATGCTGATAGAAATTTTTGCTTGGCCAGCGCCGCGGTTTTGCTTTCATCAAAGGCAACCACAACCACTTCAGCCGACATGTCGTAATTGAAAGTGTCAACTTCATCGCCAACCTCTCCGTTAATCTCGCTTTCAACTGAATTTTCATTTATCTTGTAAATTATTTGGCTATATTCTTTATATTTTTCATTTATTTCTTTTTTTGCTTGAGCGATTAAAAGCTGTTTTAATTCTCTTGCTTTGTCATCAATGTCGTTTTGCGTTATATATTTTTTAACCTTTTGCTTATAATCCAGGCTTGTCTTGGTTTCCGCGTATATTTTATCCTGAAGACCTGCCCATAAGCCCGGAATGGTAAATTTAGCGGACTCAACAGCCATTTCCGCGCTTGGCGCGTCCGCGTAGACCTCAACCTGAATTGATCCTCCGGCAGGTACATTAATTGTATTTTTAATTCTGAACAACTTTCCATCCTGCGTTATTAATCTTGTGTTTGCAACAAGCGGCTGATTTTTCGCGTAATTATTATAGATTATTACATCTCCGACCACCTCTTTGCCAATCACCTCGGTTCCTCCGGATTCAAATTCTTTTTCCACTTCTATTACAATATCCTTAACAATACCGGTAATCGCGCTGCCGATTTCGCTTTTTTCTGTTTCTTTATCATGTATATCAAAAATTATGTTGTTGCTGATTCTTTCCTGATTTGGAACAAGAGCGATGTTAACTTTTATCAATGAAAAATAAGCGATAAAGCCGATTAGAATAATTACCAAGAATATAAAAAAATACGCAATCCGCCGATAAATATTTATTGACCGTGATGTATGTATTTTTAATTCTTCGGCCTTTTCTTCTTTGCCTAATTCTTCCCCGCCTTCTCCGTCTTGCAAATCATTTTTCTCTAATTCGGCAACAGTATTTTTAACCGGGCTTACATTTACTTCCGCAACTTTATCATCTTTTAGTTCGGTATTAATATTTTCATCAGAATCTTTTTCTAAATCGCTAATTCCATCCAATAAAACTTTTCTTTTTTCAAGTTTATTTTCATATTCCTCTTTTACTTCCCAGCCATCAATATTTACTGTTTCTTTTTTTACAACATCAGCATCTTTTGCTTTTGTTATTTTTTTTGTCGCTGTCTTTTTAACCGAAGTTTTCTTTATAACCGGCTTTTTAGCCGGTTTTTCTTTTTTAGTTGCGGTTTTTTTTATTGTTTTCGCTTTTTTCTTTTTCTCTTCAAAAGCCTGGTTATCTTCATCAACAACTTTTATTTTTATCGCGCTAGCCATAATATAAAAAAATTATTTTAAATTAGATTCATTAAAAAACGTTATCCACACAGAAAACGTTAACAGTATTTTTATTATAACAATTTTTCATTCTTTTGTCTAAATTTTTTCTACAAAACCTTTACAATCCCGCCCAAACGAGCTTTTAACTCGGTAATTAAAAAAGAAGAATTGGCGACTTTAAAATCAGTTTCCAAAATCTTTTGGGAATTTTTAACATTTATTTGAAAAACAACCTTGCTTTCGCCTTTGTATTTTGAAAATATTGTTTTTAGCTGTTCAATGTCGGCCGAATCCATTGGCTTAAGAAATTCCAGTTTTAATTCGCGATTAACGGCGTACCTTGAATTATTATTTGATTTTGCAAAACCGCCGGATTCTAAAGATGCGTTTTTAAATTTTTCAACCGCGCTGCTTATATTTCTTAAAGATAATTTTAAAGCAGTATTTGCCAATAATTTTATTTCCTGGTCTTTGTCTGATAATTTTCCCTGGCAAATTACTCCTTTTCCGTCAGTCCAAATATCATAAGTTTCTTTTAATAAATTAGGGAAAACCAATATTTCCAAACCGCCGCTGTCATCTTCAATTTTTACAAAAAGCATTGATTTGTTGGTGCGGGTAATAATTTTTTGAATTTTAGTGATAATGCCGCCGACCGTTATTTGTTCGTTGCTCATTTCCGCGTTTAAATTTTTAATAGGCGTTACAAACTCATAAATATGCTTTTTATAATCAGAAAAAGGATGCGCTGAAATGTAAAGGCCTAAAAGCTCTTTTTCCCATGAAAGCTTTTCTTGTTTGTCTGCCGGCGGAAGCGAATTTAATTTAAGATTGTTGCCGCCCTGTAATTCGGGAACATCGGCGAAAAGGCTTGTTTGTTTATTATTGATTGCTTTAACAATTTCTTTATTATAATTCAACATAACTTCAACATTCCCCAATAATTCCCCTCTTTCACCGAATTGATCCAAGGCTCCGCTTTTAATCAAACTTTCCAGTGATTTTTTATTGAGGTCTTTATCAGTAACTCTTTCCAATAAATCGGCAATATCTTTATACCGGCCGTTTAATTTCCGCTCAGCGATTAAAACCTCGGAAATATGTCCGCCGATATTTTTTACGGCGTTCAATCCAAAACGAATAGTATTAACCTTTTCATGATCGGAAACCGGTTTATTGTTTTTAGCGCCGGTTGTTACCACGGTAAAAGACTCAAAAGACTGGTTTACATCAGGGCGAGTCACGTTAATTTTCATGCGCTTGCATTCATCAATTTCAATCGCGATGCGATCAGTATTCTGCTGATCGGCGGTTAATAGCGCTGCCATAAATTCAGTCGGCCAATGCGCCTTTAAATAAGCGGTTTGATAGGCAATCATGGCATAACAAGCGGCATGGCTGCGATTAAAGCCGTAACCGGCAAAAGGCTCTATAAATGAAAATATTTTTT
>JAGLLI010000134.1 GCA_023140595.1 Candidatus Parcubacteria bacterium | reverse complement strand
ATCATGATTATAATATAGATTAAAATATGGATAAACCACTGGTTTCAATAATAATCCCAACAAGAGATCGCTCGGAATTGCTCCGGCGGTGTTTGGATTGTTTGAAAAATCAGACTTATAAAAATATTGAAATTATTGTGGTGGATGGAAACAGTGAGTTAAATGATGTAGAAATTGCAAAAGAATACACGGATAAGGTTTTTGTATTTGATAAAAAAGGCGACCACAGATGCGCTCAGCGCAATCTGGGGGTAAAAAAGGCAAGTGGCAAGTATGTTTTGATCATTGATTCTGATATGGAGCTGACAGAAAAAGTAATTGAGTCGTGCGTTGATATTATGGAAGCTGATAATAAAACCAGAGGCGTAACTATTCCGGAGCGATCAATCGGTAAGGGTTTTTGGGCAAAGTGCAAAGCATTGGAAAAGAGTTTTTATGCGGGCGTTGACTGGATGGAGGCGGCGCGATTCTTTAAATGCGAGGATTTTTTACAGGTTAACGGTTATAATGAGAATATGACTAGCGGTGAGGATTGGGATTTGTCCCAGAGGATAGGGGGTTTGGGGAAAATTAAGAGGACTGCTGAATTTTTAAATCATAATGAGGGCAGGATCAGTCTTTGGAAGACGGTGAGGAATAAATATTATTATGCCGGTGAGTTTGCAAAGTATATGAGGGCTAATAGGGACACGGAGGCAATGAATAAGCAGACCGGGATACTAGCGCGTTATAAATTATTTTTTAATGATCCAATTAAGCTTTTCCGTAATCCTCTTGTTGGTCTTGGTATGCTTTTTATGAAGTCTTGTGAGTTTGGGTTTGGCGGGGTTGGGTATTTGCTGGAAGTAAAAAATATCGACAATAAATAATTAATTGTATATATTAATATTAACGTGAATTTTGGGATTTAAAGTATTAATATTAACGTGAATTTTATGAACAAAAGAGAATTAAATATTATTTTAGAGAAAGGCGAGGGGCAGTTTGTTGAGTTTAAAGAAAATTTAAACAAATCTTTTGCCAGAGAAATTGTTGCTTTTGTAAATGCTTCAGGCGGAAAGATTTTTTTGGGGATTAACGATAATGGCGAGCCAAAAGGCATTAAGATAACAAATAAAATAAAATCTAAAATTCAGGATATTGCCAATCAGTGCGATCCGTCTATTATTATTAATTTAAGTATTTTTGATAATATATTGATTGTTGATATTAAAGAGGGAAAAAACAAGCCTTATTCCTGCAAGGATGGATTTTATATGCGCATGGGACCGAATTCCCAAAAAATGAAAAGAAATGATATTTTAAAGCTGGCTTACAAAGGTAATAATATTCGTTTTGACGAACAGATTTGCTCTGATTTTGACTGGAAAGATTTTGATAATGAAAAGTTTGAGTATTTTTTAAAATTGGCGAAAATATCATACAGCTTATCAAAAAAAGAATTATTAAAAAATCTTAATGTTTTAACAAATAAGGGATTTACAAATGCCGGAGTTTTATTTTTTGCCAAAAGACCAAATAAATACATTATTACATCAAAGATAAGATGCGTTTATTTTGGCGACGATAAACGAGTTGAAATTTTGGATAAAAAAGAAATTGACAGAGGAATTATCGGTAATATTGAATTCGCGATAAACTATATAAAAGATTTGGTTCCGGTAAGATTTGAAATTAAAGACATTGCCAGAAAGGAGTTTCCTGAATATTCCAAAGACGCATATCGCGAAATGATAATCAACGCGATAATTCATTTTGATTATTTTGATGGTTCTCAAATTGCAATTGAAAAATTAAAAAGCAGTATTATAGTTAATAACAAGGGGGAGCTTCTTTTTGATGAAAAAGATTTTGGGACTATAAGCGAACCCAGAAACAGGCTTGTTACTGAGCTGTTGTCTAAGACTGAATACATGGAAAAGGCGGGAACTGGCATTAAAAGAATTAGAGATGCTTGTTTATTGAACAATAATAATGTTGATTTTTCATTTTCAAATTTCTTTTTTGCTAAAATTAAATCTAATAAAGAAAAAATTAAGGGAGTAAATGGCGGTGTAAATGAGGGATTAAATGAGGGATTAAATGAGGGATTAAATTCACTGTTAGCAGTTATTCAAAAAAATCCAAATATTCAAGCAAAACAGTGTTCAAAATTATTAGATAGACCAATTAAAACAGTTGAAAGGCAAATTAAAGAACTTAAAGAAAAGAATTTTATTGAAAGAAGAGGCAGTCGTAAGATAGGCGGATATTGGAAAATTGCATCGTAGAGGACGCGCCGCGCCTGCCCGCCGAACTGGAGGGGCGCGTCTGCACATTAAATTATTTTTAAATAATCCAAAAAAACTTTTCGCGCGTCCGCTTATTGGGCTTGGCACGCTTTTTATGAAGACTTGTGAGGCAAGGGTTTGGCGGGGTTGGGTTTTTGGTTAAAAAATAAAAATGAAACAAGAAATTTTAAAAATTATAGAGCAGGGCGAGAGTGAGAAGCTTGAGTTTAAAAAAAACTTTGGCGACGAATTGATAGCCAGCTTAACGGCTATGGCTAATTTTAAGGGTGGGAAGGTTTTACTCGGGGTTGATAACAACGGCAAAATTAGAGGAATTAAAATCGCTAAAGAAAGTATACAAAAATGGTTAAATGAAATTCAAAATAAAACTCAACCTTGTTTGGGCGCGAACGCTTATCGGCTCAAGATTGAAAATAAAGTAATAGTAATTTTTGAAATTTCAGAATTTCCTTTAAAGCCGGTATCTTTTAGAAATCGCTATTATTTAAGAAAAAATAACAGTAACCATATTTTGTCATTGCAAGAAGTAGCGGAAATGTATTTAAGCACAAAAAATTCCAGTTGGGATTTCTATCCTGATGAAAATTCAAATTTGGACACGCTGGATCAAGATAAAATAACACGGTTAAAATTAATGATTGAAGAGAATTTAAATATTAGCTTGGGTGATAATTTAAGTTTTTTAAGAAAATATTCATTAATTGTTGAAAAAAGTAATAGGGAATATCCCAGTTTTGCCAGTATGCTTTTATTTTCCAAAGAACCATTGATGCAAACAGATATTCAAATCGGACTTTTTCAAACCGATACAATAATTAAAAAAAGCAAGGTTATCGCAAATGATTTAATTTCCGAGGTTGAGGAAGTAATGGATTTTATTGAAAGTTATA
>JAGLLI010000133.1 GCA_023140595.1 Candidatus Parcubacteria bacterium | reverse complement strand
AAAAATAATTATTAAGAGAAAAAATGAATTGATCAATGAATAATTCTTTAAAAAATTTAGCGTTGTTTTGTTCGTAAAATAAAATCATTGCTTTTTTATAATCATTAGCATTAACGCTTCTGTAAGACAATGGGCAATAATTATTGGCAAATAATATTGCATTTCCAAGCAATCTTGCTGTGCGCTTATTGCCGTCTTCAAAAGGCTGAACATAAGAAATTAGCAATACGGAAACAAACGCTTTTAACAGCGGATGATTTTCTTTTTTATTTATAATATCAATTAATTTTTCAAGCGCTTCTCTGATTTGAAATTCATTATCAAGCGGTTTATACTTTGTTCCTGTAATGCCTACCAAGCTTTTGCGGATATTACTTTTTACCTCCATTTTTTCAATAAGCATTTTATGAACATCTTCAATTTTAGCAAGCGTTAATTCTTTAAAATTATTTTTATTGCTAAAAATATAATCCAATGCTTTTTTATGGTTTAAAATCATTTGCGTTTCTTCCTTGGTATGATTTTTTGCAGGCTTATTTTCTTTGATTAGAATTTCCGTGTCTATCAGTGAATATGTATTTCCTTCTATTTGCGATGACTTCCAGCTCAATTCAATGGTCAGCCTCTCAAATTCTTTTTTTAAAATAGTTTGAGATAATTTTTTTATTCTTTTCCCGTAATCATTATTTAATTTATCCAATTCGCTTAATTCATTTTTTAAAAACAAAGAATTTGAAAAACAATTAAAAATTTCAAAATTAAATCTTTCTTTAACATCGCGATTATCAGGCTCTTTTTCAAAATACTCTTTAATGTTAATATTTTTCAGCAAATTAAAAAATAAAGATAATTCATAATAAACTGACGGACCTTTGCCTTTTCTTACAATAAGATTATTTAGTATTAATTTTTCTATATCTCGGTTAACTGTAATTCTAGGAATTTTTTTATCAGTTTCCCGATTTAATTCCGTGATTATTTCAGATATTCCAATTTTATGTTTTCTGCTGATTATTTTGACAATAATATCCGATCTATTTTGTGTATTATATTTTTGCATATTTAATCATATCATTTATATACATAAATCATATCATGTAATTAGAAATTATTCAATTTACGCTAAAAAATTTCCTTGTTTTTCGCTAAAATTAACAAAAAATAATAAATTAAAATCATGTCATTAGAAAAATGAATCGTATCATTTAAACCTCCATCCCTCTCAAAGCCACAACCCTTTCCCTGACCGGCGGATGTGTCATAAACGCCTTTTTAAAAAAACTTTTCCTGCTTCGCGCATCGCGTTTGCCTTCAAACGGCGAAGAAATATAAAGATGAGCTGTTGCCCGATTAGCAACTTCTAAGGGTTCTGTGTCGGCTGATATTTTTTCCAAAGCGCGCGCCAACCCTTCGGGATAACGAGTCAACAGCGCGCCGTCGGCATCAGCCAAAAATTCCCGTTTGCGGGAAATCGCGAATTGCATCATATAGGCGAAAAACGGAGCTAAAATAGATAAAATAATCGCGATAATTATTATAATAATTTGCAGTTGTCCGCCTTTTTTGTTACTTCTTCTTGCGCCGCCAAAAAAAGTCCAGCGCATGAACCAATCAGCCAAAAGAACAACCACACCGACTAAAACCGTAACTACGGTAGCAAGCAAAATATCCCTGTTTCCAATATGCGATAACTCATGCGCGATTACGCCTTCCAATTCGCTTCTGTCCAATTTTTGCAAAAGCCCTGCCGTCACCGCGACAACCGCATGTTCAGGATCGCGGCCTGTGGCAAACGCGTTCGGAGCGGTATCTTTTATTATATATATTTTCGGAAGTGGCAATCCGGCGGTAATGCAAAGATTTTCAACCAACCGATATAACTCTTTATTATCTTTAAACTTTACCGGCTTGGCATCAGACATTGATAAAACAATTTTATCGCTCCACCAATAACTGACAAATGCTGAAATTATGCTAAAGCCAACCACAAAATATAAAATAACAGGACTTT
>JAGLLI010000132.1 GCA_023140595.1 Candidatus Parcubacteria bacterium | reverse complement strand
CGATTAAAATAACAAAAACCAAAAAGCCTGATAATAAAAACCAAGTTTTCCGTTTATTTGAATCTGAATGGTTGTAGAGTGTTGGCATATTACTCCTGATAATTAAAAATCGGACCGAATACTATTACTTTGTCTTCTCCATTTTTATAAATAAGCGCCAAAAGTTTGGTTTTGTCAATGCTGTAAACAGAATTTTCATCATTAATATTGATATTAAAAACTTTATCCGCACTCTTTTCAACCGTATAACGTCTGGCAAAATCATCTATAACGCGGCAATCATCATCGGAAATACTCAAATTGCTTAATTCCTTTTTTATAATTTCCAATAATAGGACAAGTTTTTTATTAAAATCTTTTAACTTGATTGAAGCCGCGTTAGTGTCTTCATTAACTTTGAGAATACTTAGCATCTTAATCAGCATGGTATTGCGCGCGATTAATTCTTCAATAAAAGCCGGATTAGCTTCAACATAATTATATAAGTTGCATGTATTATTACCAAAACCAAATCCGCCGATGTATTTTTTGCTGTCATAATACCCTGCTAAAATATCTTCGTCCAAATGCAAATTAACCCAAGCGCCTAGTCCGGCGTTAAAATCTTTTTCCTGTTTCCACGTTTTATTTTTAGTAAACTCCGGGAAAAAAACGCTATTATAATTCAACATCGGCTTTATAAAATCCAATGTTATCCAATATAAATTATTATTCCAGGTGTAATTATTAAAAGTGTCCAGTTCCATTCTTAAGCCGCTCGCAATCTCATTATAATTTTGATAATTTATATTATCAACAAAATACTCGGTGCGATAAAAATCTTCAATAGGGTAAACAAGACTGATAATATCCATACCGATTCCACCGCAGCGATATTTTTCAAACTTTTTCTTCTGGCAAATTGTTTTATTGGCGTTTTTAGGCGAAACTTCTTCGTTATAAACCAATTCTTCGCCGGTTAACCTTTTAAATAAATAATCATTCGGCCAATATTCTGACTGCAAAAGCCGCATTCCCAAATAAGGGCGCGTTAAAATATCTTGCCTGTCTAAACCGCCTTCTATTTCCGAAAAATTGTATTTGGAAACCTTTGCTTGAATTTTGTAAATATCTTCCAAGCGATTTGGGTTATCCATGGAAAATATTTCAGAAACATCATAATCTTCGCCAAAAAGCTCACGCATAACATCATGATAATGCAAATAAGTCAGCTCCTGCCTTAGACCGCTAAAAAATGAAATAAACTTATACACAATCGCCCATTGATTTTTTAAATCTTGGTCGCCATACAAATCTTTGGAAATTGAACAAGCGGCGTAAAAATTTAAAATCCAATCGCTTTTATCAAGCAAGCAATCCTCACAAATATCGTCTTTGTAATACAACGGAAATTCCGACTTTAACCATTTTAAAGCAAGATAAAAATTATTTAACTTGGTGTTTGCTTTATAATTTTCAGGAACAACAAAATTTTTATAATCCAATTCATAAAGAAAAATCGGAGATTTTTCGCGGTTAAGCGCCTGTCTGATAAGCTCAACTTCTTTTTCAATATCAATCCGCATATACTCAGGGAGTATAAAGCTGTATTTATCAGCTTCTTGCAAGCTGAATTTATTAGGATCGGAAAAATTCACATCTTCAATAATTTGCTTGTCAGTAGGCATTAATAGTTTTAAAAGGACTGTAAAATAAGCCAATTGCAACCGCTGACCTTCTAAAACCGAATCGTTTACAGGACCTAGCTCGTTATAAGTTTTTTTGTAGCGAGTCAATGAAATGTCATACATTGTTTTTCCAAGGTTCCAAATATGTTCATAAAAAACGTTTTTTTCAATCTCTTTGTTTATTTCTT
>JAGLLI010000131.1 GCA_023140595.1 Candidatus Parcubacteria bacterium | reverse complement strand
GACGGTAGTATTCTGTATGACCCGTAGATATCTTTATATGGTTCTTCTTTTTTTTTCAAATGAAAGCCCTCCCTTTTTAAAAAAGTGAATGAACGATTAATTTATGCTTAAATAATAGCGCATTTTCCACAAAAAATCAATAGCTCATTAACCTTTTATGAACATTTTATTAAATATCAGTGAAAAAATATAATTTTTTATTCCTTAAAAACTTGCGCGGTAAATATTTTTAATTCCTCCATTAAACTCTTAATACTCTCAAAAAATCTTTCTTTATTCTCATCTTTAATCGGCTTACCCGGAGGCAAAACTTCTTTAAGGGGATCTATCTTTGCGCCGTTTTTTACCATTTCATAATGCAAATGCGGACCCGTAGAATAGCCGGTTGAGCCGACATAGCCGATTATATCGCCTTGACTAACTTTTTGTCCTCGCTTAACAGCGATTTTTGATTGATGAGCGTAATTTGTTGAGTAGGTTCCGTTATGGCGGATTGAAGTCAGGTAGCCGTAGCCAATACTTGACCAACCGGTAAAAGTCACTGTTCCGTTCCCAACCGTTCGAATCGGCGTTCCGATTGGGGCGGCATAATCAATAGCGCGATGCGAACCGGCAATGCCCAATTCCATAATCACGCGCGTTCCGGCTGTATAGCCGGAAGAAATATATTTAAACTCTACCGGAGCTTTTAAAAACATTTTCTGCACGCTGTTGCCATCTTCGTCAAAAAATCCCTTGTTATCTTCGCTCTCTTCAAAATAATAAACATAATGCTCTTTGCCGTCATTAACATAAACCGCGGCAAAAATTTGTCCGGGCATTATATATTTTCCGTCCAAAAACCGCTCTTCATAAATCAATTTAAATTTATCGCCTACCCGCGGATCCATTGCAAAGTCAATTGACCATTGAAAAGCGTTTGCCAATTCAATTATCGCGCGAATATCAATATCATTATCCATTGCAGCCTGATACATTGAAGATTCAACAACGCCTTCGGCGATTCTTGTTTTTACCTCATAAGGAATCGCTTCTAATTTCGCTTCCCAGCCTTTTACTTTTTCCAAAGTGCCGCTCGCAACTTTAGTATTATCAAAATACTTTAAATTTCTAATTCGCAACTCGTCTTCAGTGTCAATTTTATAGCGCAGTTCTTTTAATTCGTCAGTATCTTTGTTATAAACCAATTCAATCACTCGCCCAACACGAATTTTTACCAAATCATAAACATCTTGCGCCGCGTCATAAATCTCCATTGCCAAAGCATATTCCACGCCGCTTGTTGCCATTAAATTTCCAAAAGTATCGCCGTTATTAATTAAAATCTTTTCTACTCTGTCTTTTGTTGTTTCTTCCTGCGATTTTTTAATATCAAAAACTTCTTCTGAAGCGCTGATTTCTTTTTGGCTAAAAAAATAATTATAAGCAAGGCCGCTAAATATCGCAATAATAACAGCTATTAATAATATACTAATTTTTTTATTCATATACAAATAACACTATAATTTATAATACTATTTATACCATATTAAAACCGAATAATCAAAAACGGCATCAATGTTTTTATGATACCGTTTTTCAACAACCTAAGTTTTTTTAAAAATTTACCTAATTGAATCATAACCTCCCAAAACTCCATTTTTGGAAAGCACTATCTGCCATAATTGATTTTTTCTTGAGCGAAAAGAGCCTGCGAAAGACAGCAGATAATATTTCCACATTCGCTTGAACCTGTCGTCATAATTCATTTTTATATTATTCCAATTCGCGCAAAAATTATTATGCCACGCCATAAGCGTTTTATCGTAATGAGCGCCAAAATTATGCCAATCTTCCATCACAAACACGTCTTCAATCGCTTCTGCTATTTGCTTGATTGACGGCAATATTCCGCCTGGAAAAATGTATTTGTTTACCCACGGATTTGTGGCAACAACAGATCTTTCGCCGCCGATAGTATGCAGTAAAAACAAACCGTCGTCTTTAAGGCAGCGGCAGGCGACTTTCATATATTCTCTGTAATTTTTATACCCGACATGCTCAAACATGCCCAAAGAAACTACGCGGTCAAATTTTTCATTAACATCCCTGTAATCCTGCAATTTAATTTTCACCGGCAAATTTTTGCATAAAATATTGCCAAGCTCAACTTGTTTTTTGGATACTGTGATTCCGGTTACATCTGCTCCGTATTTTTCAGCGGCATATTTAGCAAAACTTCCCCAGCCGCAGCCGATATCAAGCACTTTCATGCCGGGTTTCAATCCTATTTTTCTGCAAGTTAAATCAAGCTTGTTTTCCTGCGCCACGTCAAGATTTTTGGCGTTTTTCCAATATCCACAGGTATAAGTCATCCTTTTGTCAAGCATATTTTCATAAAGATCATTGCCTATGTCGTAATGCTTTTCGCCGATATTAAACGCTCTGCTTTTTGATTGAAAATTAATCAATTTTGCCAATAAAAAACGGGAAAGCAATAACGGATTTTTTTTAATTTTATATTCCAGTTTAGCTCGCAAAATACGGAAAAAAAATTCATCAAGCCTTTCGCAATCCCACCATCCGTCCATATACGATTCCCCAAGTCCAAAAGAGCCTTGCGATAAAACCCTTTTATAAAACTTCTCGTTATTAACTTTTATATCCCAAGAATTGTTTCCGTTAATCTTTATATCCGCCGAAGAAAGCAATTCTTGCATGGCGGCTTTGAATTTATTAGCCATAATATTATAGATATTAAGTTTTTATGTTCTGAATAATATTATACTATATTTATGCTTAATATAGCAAGATTAAAAAAACATTTTTTGGTTTTTGGCCGCAATATACGTAAAAACGACAAAAAACAAAAAGCCTTACGAAAATTTTAAATTCGCAAGGCTTGTTTTAGGTGCGATTTTTAGTATTATTTTATGTACTTACATTTTCTACTGTTATTGTTGCTTCCGCATAATAAGAGTAGTTTGATTTTGGCAGTTTAGTCGGCTTATTAAATGATTTTATTCCAACCATACCTTCTGTTTGGGTTTGTATTACTTCTATAATATTATTTATATGTACTGTGGGTTTATCTCTAATTTTTTCAAAAAACATGGATGAAAAATTTACTTGCGCTATAAATTTTTGTTCACTTATTATTTGGTTGTCAAATATTTTTCTAACAACGTAGTTTGTTTGGCATTCTCGCGGAAGAGAATTTAAACTGTACAGTGAAATCAAATTTACCCATTTCTTTTTAATCGGCCTATCGTCTACCGTTATAACGCCTTCGGACGAAGAGGGTGTCTTAATAATTGGCAAAACCATTAAAGCGCATAAAATAAAAAAGGAAACTTGATATAAAATCGAGTAAACTTCAGGAGTAGGAAGCGAAATAAATAGTATAACTACACGCAGGGCGCCATTCGCCACTAAAAAGCAAGATAACAATGGCAATAAAATAATAAATTTATTATTTTTTGTTATTAATTTTATTTCTTCAATATTCCATAAAATAAAAACTAATAAAAATGAAAAAGCTATTGTAAGCGCAAGATACAGAAATGTTTGGGTGAGTGTGTCTTTGACATACGCAATCGCAAAAAAAGAAAATATACAAAGCGTCAATAATACCCATTTAATCTTTACAGTAAAATTCATTTTTTCCTCCTTAATATTTAAGTTTCAGTTGTCAAACAACGATTAATTTATTATTATACATAAAAATATAAAAAAAGCAAGTGCTAATTTGGGATAACATAAATTTTAGTTTTTTAATTTTTTAGTTTTAGTATTTTTATATGAAAAAAGCCCCGCCAAATTCCAAATTTGCGAGGCTTGCTTTTTTGTGTTGAGAATAACTAATTCATATCCTCAAAATTTTTGTTGCTTTTCAAGATAAAAAAAGCAAGAAGTACAAGTCCAATTCCTACAGTTGCCGCATATACTATCCACTCCTGCAGACTTATTTCTATAAAAAAATTTATCATCATACATCCCTCCTTTTTTTTGATTTAGTTAGTAATTTAAACAACGATTATGTATAATTACATAAAAAAATAAAAAAGTCAAGGGCTTGCGCAGGACTTGATGAAAACACTAGAATCAATATTATTAACCCTATTTAAAAATCTCCCTCAATTTCAAAACATATTTCCCGCGAAACTCTTCGCGGCGGTCGTTAACGTATAATTTTAAAATTTTATCATTAACAACCACGCGCGTATCAATGTTCATTTGCCGATGCAAAACATTCGGCATAATGCGCAGTTGGATTTTTTTTAATAATGAATCCGCGCCGCCGATTAGCATATCAATAAAATCTCTGTAAAAATCGGAAAAAGACGAACCAACATCGCGCGCCCGTCCGGAATAAGCGGGGAGCCAATTTGGCAAACATTCTTTAAGCCAGACATTAGCGTTAATTAATTTTAAATACGAGTTATCTTTGTTATAAATCGGAACTAAATTTGCAAGCCAATATACAAAATAAACATCGTGGATTTTATTTTCTGGAAGCATTAATTTTTTTAATTCTAAATTGTCATCCGTAATATAAAAACTCAGGCAAATCGTATCGCGCTTTTTCAGCGGTTGCGGGCGCAAGTTTAAAAATTTTGCCAGCCCCACGCAAAACCAGCGCGTAACCCAGATTCTTTTAGCTTCCGTAATTATAAAAAAATCAATATCGCTGTCATCCCGCAAATTATTAGCGCCGATTGAATTTCCAACCGCAATCATTTTTATCCAGGGAATTATTTTAAACAAACGCGCGATTTTTAAAGCGCGCTTAAATTTCCGATTAGCGTAATTATAGCGCATCTGCCTAATATCAACAATTTCGCTTCTGTTGTTTAAAAAATAAAACCCGTATTTTGTTTTTAGTGGCAAATTGTTATTATTCAACGCCTCCAAAATTTCGTTTATCTCGCATTTAATTCCGCAAAACGTCCAAATTTCAAAAGGAGTTAAAGGATAATCAAACATATCAAAAAAGGCAATCGTTTTCAAAATCGCCTCCTTTATATTTTTATTTATTATTTGATTTTTCATCGTTGTAAAAACCTACTCCCCCTTCGGCTTATCAATTTTCAACGGTTCTATTTCCGATTCTCCATCCGTAATTTTAACCACGTCTTTATCAATCTTTTTAAATTCTTTATAGGCGTTATTATAATGATTAACGCTTGTGCTCATACTGCTCCCCAATTTTTGCAAAAACGAATCATAACTGGAAATATGCCGTCCCAATTTTTCAACATTAGCTCTGATTTTCTTGGCGTTTTCTTCAATATCAAGCGCTT
>JAGLLI010000130.1 GCA_023140595.1 Candidatus Parcubacteria bacterium | reverse complement strand
AAGAAGGTTATCCTGTAAACGACAACCCTGTCTAAAATTGTTCCTAAAAAGGAATGCAACTTTTTTTAAAAAGGGCATAGTTCGATCTATGTCCTTTTATTCTACCCAAAACCGTAAAAATTTGCTTTTTAGCGGTTTTTTTATTACAATGAATTTATGATACAAAATACTAAAAAAAGAATATTTTCAGGTGTTCAGCCTAGCGGTAATTTGCATGTTGGCAATTTTTTAGGCGCGATTAAGCAGTGGGTTGGAATGCAGGATGAGTATGATTGTATATTTAGCGTTGTTGATTATCATGCTATTACCGTTAAGTATGATCCAAAAGTTTTAAGAAAAAAAATTATTGAAATCGCCAAAATTTATATTGCCGGCGGAGTTAATCCAGAAAAAGCAATCATTTTCCAGCAGTCTGACGCGCGAGCGCATACTGAATTTTGCTGGATTTTAAACGCGGTTAGCGCGCGTATAAGCGATCTTAATAAAATGACGCAGTTTAAAGATAAAGCTGGCAAGGGCAATGTTAATGTAAGCGTTGGTTTATATGATTACCCTGTTTTAATGGCGGCTGATATATTATTGTATGACACCGATATTGTGCCGGTCGGCGATGACCAGCTGCAACACGTGGAGCTGGCGCGCGATTTGGCAAAACGTTTTAATCATGATTACGAAGAGATATTTAAAATTCCAGAACCAAAAATTATGAAACAGGGAGCGCGTATTATGAGCCTGGACAATCCAGAGAAAAAAATGAGTAAAAGCGCTGAAAGCGAATTTAGCAGAATAGAGCTTTTGGATGAATCCGCATTGGCTATGAAAAAAATTATGAAAGCGACAACCGATACCGGCGCGGAAGTAAAATTTAATTCTAAAGAAAAACCTGGAATTTCCAATCTTTTAACTATTTATTCTTTACTGGCAAATATTGACATTAAAGATTTGGAAAAAAAATATTCAGGCATAATGTATGGCGAATTTAAAAAAGACTTGGCAGAAGTGGTTGCGGAATTTTTAAATGATTTTCAAAAAAAATATAATAAAATAGATGATAGCCAAGTCGCGGAAATTCTGGCAGCAGGCGCGAAAAAAGCTGAGCCGATTGCGGAGGAGACTTTGGTGAAGGTTAAGATTACGATTGGGGTAAAATAAACCTCGCCCTTCGCGAGGGGCAGGGTTTATTTTATTGTCGTCCCAACAAACCTCTCTCCTCTAAATATTTTCTCTAAATTTTTAATATTCCTTCCTTCCGCGATTATTACCTTAAGTCCTTGTTCTTCTGCGTGCTTTGATGCAACAGGGTCAAAGGGCGCGTTTAGGCCAGGATTCCATTTATTGCCGACTATTTTTCTAAAATCCGACCAGTTAATTTCTTTTATTTTTTTGGCTGTTTGATATTTTTTAGGATCTTTGTCGTAAACGTATTTTATGTTTGATAAATTTATAACTGTTTTCGCGCCAAGCCTTTCCGCTAATATCGTGGCAACATAATCGGTTGACCAGCCCGGCCGCCAGCCGGCAGCGACCATAATTTTTTCGCCTTTTCTAAAATGTTCGCGTATATCCGCTTTTGTGCGCGGATTTTTATTAATGCGCGGATGAGCGTATTTTCTGAATATTGTTTTAATCAAATGCGCGTTCAGCCGAGTGGAATGAATTCCTATCCAATCCTTGTCGTCATTTGTGAGCCTTGTAACTTTACCTGCCGCTGTTTGATAATCGCGCGCGGTATTGCCTCCGCCGGTAATGATTATAAACTTTTTACCCGCAGGGTGCCCCGCAGGAAATGCCCTTGGGGTGCACTTTGTATTTTTCTTGATTTCTTTAATAATCAGCTCTCGAAATTGTTTTAAAAATTTCCAATCAATCCCTGTTTTAGGAACGATTAATGATCCCCCCAGTGATATTACATAGTATTCGCTTTTTGGCATAGGTTGTTTTTTTATTAATTTTATTTTCCTGATTTTTTAATATATCATAGATTTGGAGCAGGAAAAAAGCTTTTTTATCAAGTTTACGCAAAGTAAGAGGCAATTTTTTGTGCGGATGGAGAGACTCGAACTCTCACGCCTTGCGGCACTTGCTCCTAAGGCAAGCGTGTATACCAATTTCACCACATCCGCATTCTTATTTTCTACCCTTTTATTTGTAGCTTATTTTTTGGGGAAAGTCAAATAAAATTATTTTAACAACTTTAATTCAATTCCCATAAAAAATATGGTATAATATATTTATAAATTATTAACTAAATAAAAAATATGTCAGAAGAAAATAAATCAGTTTCAAACAAAGACAAAGACATTGAGGACAATAAAACCGTGGCAGCACTTTCCTATATATGGGTTTTGTGCTTGGTTCCGCTTCTTACCAAAAAAAGGTCAAAGTTTGCCCAGTTTCATGCCAAACAAGGTTTAGTCTTGTTTATTGCTGAAATTGTCGGCGTATTTGTTTTTTGGATTCCTTTGATTGGATGGGCGCTTGGAATCGCATTGTTGGTAGTATCAATTATGGGCATTTTAAAAGCTTTGAACGGTGAATGGTGGAAAATTCCTTATGTTTATGATTGGAGCAAAAAATTTAATTTGTAAATAATATTTAATTTTAATCTTGCTATTCCTGCGAATAACGAATTTTTTTGTTATTCGTAAAAGCAAATTAATTATTCAAACCCTATGCCAAAATTCATTAAATTTTTCAACGAGTTAAGAATTAAAGATGTTCCGTCAGTGGGCGGCAAAAATGCTTCCTTGGGAGAAATGTATCATGAACTTACCAAAAAAGGAATACGCGTTCCAGACGGTTTTGCCACGACGGCGCAAGCTTATGATTTTTTTATGGAACGAGCCGGGCTTAAAAATGAAATCAAAAAAATCCTCAAAGGTCTGGATACGCATAATGTTGAAGATTTAATGAAGCGAGGCGCGCGCGTTCGGCAAACCATCATGAGCGCCAAATTTCCAAAGGAATTGGAAAAAGAAATTATTATTGCATATAAAAAATTATCCAAAGAATATAAAATGGCAAATGCGGATGTGGCTGTTCGCTCTTCAGCGACTGCCGAGGATTTGCCTGACGCTTCTTTTGCCGGTCAGCAGGATACTTATTTGAATATTACCGGCGCTGCAAATGTTATTAGCGCCGTGCATCGCTGTATTGCTTCTTTATTTACAAATCGCGCGATTTCTTATCGCGTTGATAAGGGTTTTGATCATTTTAAAATCGCGCTCTCAGCCGGAATTCAAAAAATGGCGCGTTCCGACTTGGCTTCTTCCGGTGTTATGTTTTCAATTGACACTGAATCCGGTTTTCAAAATGCGGTTTTAATTAATTCAATTTACGGGCTTGGCGAAAATATTGTTCAAGGCAAAGTCAATCCTGATGAATTTTATGTATTTAAGCCTACAAACGCGATTATTTCCCGCTTAATCGGGCGCAAGCGCTTGCGCATGGTTTATAATAATGACCCCAAAAAACCGGTTAAAGATACGCGCGTTAGTCCGGCTGACCAGAAAAAGCAGTCAATTACAGACGCGCAAGCAATACAATTGGCAAAGTGGGCGGT
>JAGLLI010000013.1 GCA_023140595.1 Candidatus Parcubacteria bacterium | reverse complement strand
GTTGATGTTGAACATATTAAAGCCACTGATGCTGATGACGAAGAAAAGGAAATTGAGGTTAAGGCAAGCGATGACGAGCCTTTTGCAGGCTTGGCTTTTAAAGTTGCCACTGATCCGTTTGTTGGAAAATTATGTTTTGTTCGCGTATATAGCGGAATTTTAGAGTCGGGATCTTATGTTTATAATTCTTCAACAGGCAAAAAAGAAAGAATAGGCAGGCTGGTGCGAATGCATGCTAATCACAGAGAAGAAGTAAAAGAGGTTTATGCGGGAGACATTGCCGCGATTATCGGTTTAAAGGCGACAGCGACCGGCAATACTTTGTGTGATGAAAAAAGAAAAATATTATTAGAATCAATTACTTTTCCGGAGCCGGTAATTAAAATCGCGGTTGAGCCGAAAACCAAAGCTGATCAGGAAAAAATGGGAATCGCTTTAGTGAAATTAGCCGAGGAAGATCCGACATTTAGGATTGAAACCGATGAAGAGACAAATCAAACGTTAATTTCCGGAATGGGCGAACTGCATTTGGATATTATTATTGATCGCATGAAGCGCGAGTTTAAAGTTGAAGCTAATGTCGGCAAGCCGCAAGTTTCTTATAGGGAAACAATACGCAAGCCGGCTGATGCCGAAGGAAAATATATTAAACAATCAGGAGGACGCGGACAATACGGACATTGTTGGATTAAAGTTGAGCCGCAAGAAGAAGGCAAGGGCAATGAGTTTGTTGATAAAATCAAGGGCGGTGTTATCCCCAGGGAATATTTGCCGGCAGTTGAAAAAGGTGTTAAAGAAGCGCTTGACCAAGGCGTTTTAGCAGGTTATCCAATGGTGGATATTAAAGCTGAGGTTTATGACGGATCTTATCATGAAGTTGACTCAAACGAATCCGCTTTTAAAATGGCGGCGATATTCGGCTTTAAAGACGCTTGCCGCAAGGCTGATCCGATAATTTTGGAACCGATTATGAAAGTTGAAGTAGTAACTCCGGAAGAGTATATGGGAAATGTTGTCGGAGATATTAATGCCAAGCGCGGACGAATCGGACAAATGAGCGATCGCGGAAATGGCAAAGTTATTAACGCCATGGTGCCTTTGGCGGAAATGTTCGGTTATGCCACACAGTTAAGATCAATGACGCAGGGAAGGGCAAACTACACAATGGAATTCGCTCATTACTCAGAAGCCCCAAAAAATGTTGCTGAAGATATTATCAGCAAGCAAGGAAAATAATTATTGACGAGAGAATTTAGATAGGTTAGAATAAGTTTAAAGAAATATTAATTTTCAATTTTTATGCAAAATCAATTGCAAAAAGCCATAAATTTGGTAAATAAAACCGGCGATAGATTATTGGTGGTGGATATTGCTAGGCCGGAACAAGTTTTTGCCGTTATGTCAATAGATGAGTATGAAAAGTTAATGTTTGATAAAAGCGAAGTAAGAAACTTGACAGAAAACGAATTACTTGATAAGATAAATCGCGATATTGCTATTTGGAAAAGCGATAATGAATTTGATAAAAACGGGCAGAAAAGTTCAATTCAGGCGCGAAAATATTTATCTGATATTAAAGACAAAAATGCTTTTTTAGATAATTTTGATTTTGCCTGCGATCCTGAATTTTGCGAAGATGAATCCTCCTACGCTGAAACTTTGGCGGACAAGGACGAAGAATATAGATTTGATGGTGAGAATTTAGAGGATAATGGAATTTATGAAAAAATTGAAATTGGCTTAAAAAAAGAAGGGGAAAATAATAACAAGAAAAATAATCCCTGGGCAATTCCTTCGGTTCGCAAAGAAGCTGCTGAGGAAATAATTGACGAGGACACGCAATATTTGGAAGAAATTAAATAGAATTTTAAAATATTAATTTAAAAAATAATAAATATGTACGGCTGGCCGCCGGTTTAACCGGGAAATAACTTTGGAAATATTATATAATAAATTTTCAGGGGCCGTAAAAATCACAAAACATGGCAGAAAAATTTGAACGCACAAAACCCCATGTCAATGTCGGCACTATCGGCCACGTTGATCACGGGAAAACTACT
>JAGLLI010000129.1 GCA_023140595.1 Candidatus Parcubacteria bacterium | reverse complement strand
ATAACGGCGCCGATGCTTATTTTGATTATATAGTAACTTATTCAAAAAGCAATCCTCCGGCTGTTGTAAAAGAAAAAAAAATAACAGAAAAAGAAATAAAGGACGAAGACTATATTATTGAAACAAGATTCAAATCTCATTATGTCCCTTGGCGCGCGGTGTGTCTGGTCGGAGAAGAAAAAAACAAAACCGCAAGTTCAAGCGAGGAGAATATAGAATAAAAAACAAAAATAAAAACCGGCTTAAGCGGGTTAGGCAAGAAATTTTCGTATGAAATTTTTTAGTTCTAGAACCGAAAAATCCAAACGAGAAAATCCCCATGCTTGTCGTGCCTGACCCGCTAAAACCGGTTTTCTCTTGATTTACTATACTAGCATACAATTAAACGTTTGTCAAGGGTTTTAGGCTAAAATTATTTAAATTGGCTAAAATTAGAGAAAAAAATATTAAAATATTTTTAAATCGCTTCTATTATAATTATAGCGCTTGACTATTAACAACAAATTAAAAATTCCGCAAATCGTAGAGACGCGCCGCGGCGCGTCTCTACGATTTGCGGAATTTTTAATTTAAAACAATTTTCCTTGCTTGCTTTTTTCTTCTTCACTAAATATTTTCACTATTCCGTATTGCCCGTCAAAACCCGGTTCAATAAATAAATTTCCTGCGCGTACTCTTTTTATTCCTTCCGCGATGCGCGCGCTTGTTACTTTCCCGATATTTTCAATCGGTTCTTTTAATAAAATATCCAATTCCGGACCAAGAGCATTTGTAATACTATTATATTCCATTTGTACTTTTTTGGCTTTGCGGCTTTTAATTCCCAAAACTTCGGCGATTATCTTTTCTAATCCAACTAATTTTTTAAACCCAGGCGCGCCTTTTAATTTAAAGCCTTTGGTGCGATCCGCTAATTCGCCGACCCGATAATCAACTCCAACAACCACCGGCTTTTTGCATTTCGGGCAAATTCCTTTATGTTTTTTGGTTTCTTCCGGCGTAAAACGAACTCCGCAAGCACGATGACCGTCATAATGATACATGCCTTCTTCCGGGTAAAATTCAATCGTGTAATCTAAATATGATTTTTTATTTTTTTTGTTTTTAATAGCATCATAAATTTCATCATAATCAATTTTTTTCAAATTAAACACATTAGCCTCGCGCGCCAAATTTGGCAAAGAATGCGCGTCTGAATTTGAAAGCACTGTGAATTTATCCAATTCACTCACTCGCCAATTCATTTCCGGATCACTGGACAGGCCAGTTTCATAAGCAAAAATTTTATCCGCGTATTCTCCAAAGGCTTCATCCCATGAATCAAAACCTGACTTTGAACCGAAAATCGCGAACCAAGGCGTCCAAATATGCGCAGGATAGATTAAAAATTTCGGGTTGATTGCAAAACATATTTTGCATAAAGCCTCAATGCTCATACCCAAAATCGGCCGACCGTCGCTTCTGATATTATAATTTTTATCCAGATAATTATTTAATTCTTCCACTGCCTCAATATTTGGCGCGTGCAAAACCATATGTATCCGCCGGCATTTACTTGCCCCGTCTCTTTTTACGGGGTCATTTTTTTTATATATCAAAGCCAATTCTGTTGTTAAAATAAATTTTACTTTTTTATCTGGCACAGTTTTAAGCTTATACAAACCTGCTTGTTTTTTAACGCCGCCAATATCCTCAAGCTCATTTTTTATAGACGAAAACCAATCAGGAAAAGTAAAATCTCCGGTGCCGATAATATCAACTCCTTTAACACGGCAAATTTTATCAATATTTTCCAAGGTCAAATCCCGGGAACAAGCTCGGGAGTACCTGGAATGAATGTGGAAGTCTGCTATTTGTTGCATAAATTTTATATTACACACTTATTCAAATTCCTAGGCTTGTCCGGATTTATTCCTTTTAAAACCGCGATATGATAAGCCAGAATTTGTATTGGAATAATAGATAAAATCGGATTAAACAAATTTAAAGTTTTTGGCGTATAAATTATTTTATCAGCGATTTTTATTAACTGCCTGTTTCCCTGAGTAGTTATTACTATTGTTTTTTTCTTTAACTTCTTTAATTTTTTTATCATCTTTTTAGCTTCTTTGTAGTTTTTGCCAGTAGGCGCAAAAATCAAGCAAGGATGTTTTTTATCGCTGATTGCTACCGGGCCATGCAAAAATTCTCCCAAGGCAAAACTTTCCGCATGCATATAAGTTGTTTCTTTTAATTTTAACCCAGCTTCAAGCGCGCTCACGTATTGATAATTTTTCCCTAAAACAAGCAAATCATCCAGTTTATAATATTTATCGGCAACAATTTGTAAATTAACATTTTGTTTTAAAATCTGGTTAATTTTTTTCGGCAGCCTGATTATTTCATTGATTATTTTTACCCTTAAGGTTGGGGTAATTTTTTTTTGCAATTTGCCAAAATAAAGAGTAATTAGCGCAAACAATAAAATCTGCGAAGTGTAGGTTTTGGTGGCCGCCAAGGCTTTTTCCTCGCCTGCTTGGCAAAAACAAATAAAATTACTTAACTTATCAAGTGGAGAATTAATTCCATTTGTAATGCCCAAAATAAAACTTTTTTGCTTTCTTACCAAGCGAACCGCCTTAATAATATCAGCTGTTTTTCCTGATTGGCTAATTGTAATAACTAAAGTTTTGGAGTCAGTTTTTATTTTTCTCGCGATAAATTCATCAGCCAATTCTATTTCGGCTTCAACTCCCAAGTATTCGGAAAACATATATTTTCCAGCCAATCCCGCATGAAAAGAAGTTCCGCAGCCCAAAATAATTATTCTGTTGATTTTCTTTAATTTTTTCAATATTTTATCAGGATCATTAAATACCGCTTCTTTTCGTTTTTTATTTATATATTCATCAATAATATTTTTTATCACATCAGGCTGCTCAAAAATTTCTTTAAGCATGCTATGTGGAAAAGTTTTTGTTGTTTTAGTGTTTTTAGCTGGCATATTTTTATTTAATAATTTAAAATATTATAACTTAAGTTTAACATTTTAATTAATATTAGTAAAATAGATTAATATTATAATAAAAATAAAATATTTATTTTTCTATATTAATTTTATTTTTAATTTTTAACAAAATATGGTATAATAAAAATAAGATAAATAATAAACAAAAATACTATGAAAAAAGTAGATTCTTATTCAATCATTTTTTGGGCGCTATTTTTTGGTTTTTGCTTAGGAGGTTTTACAATGGTAATGTTTTCGGCTTTCTTGGCGCAGTAAATCGGACTCAAAAAAAATAAAGGCTATTTTAAAATAAAAACAAGGCATAATTTTGCCTATGTTTTTTATTTTGTTTAAAAAATAAAAAAGCAACAAAAAAACACCATTATTCTGGTGCGTGCCCCGTGAATGCACAGCATTTTTACGGGGGCGACCTACCCCGAAAAATCGCTTTGCTCACTCGGGGCATGCTCTCTTTGTTTATTCTTATTTTACCAACAAAAAAACACCATTATTCTGGCGGCGACCTACTCTCCCAGGGTAAAAACCCAAGTACCATCGGC
>JAGLLI010000128.1 GCA_023140595.1 Candidatus Parcubacteria bacterium | reverse complement strand
CAAGAATATCCAATGCGATTTTTGTGGCATCAATCGGGAAAATATTTTTTTCAGGAATACTCAATTTGATCGCGTTTTTTGGCAAAGAGGTGTTAATAATCGCTATTGTTTTTTCCGTGCAGCCGTGAGAAACATCAACCGTTGTCATTACGGACGCGTCTTGCACGATTAATATATCAGGATGATAAACATGTTCCCGTGTTCTAATCGGTTTGTCGTCAATGCGGGCAAAAGCTTCAATCGGCGCGCCTGTGCGCTCAACGCCAAAAGACGGAAAGGCTTGCGCCTCATGTCCGTCGTTAAAAGCGGAAATAGCGGTTAACTCCGCTGCCGTAACTACTCCTTGTCCGCCGCGGCCATGTATGCGAATTTGTTTCATAAGATTAGCATTTTATTTATTTAAGTTTTGTTCAATTAAATTAATTAAAAATTCATAAGGAATGTCACCTTCAATTCTTTGTCCGTTAATAAACCAAATCGGCGTGCCGGTTATGTTTAGTGTTTGTCCGTCAATTAAATCTTTTTCAATTTCAGGCAGATATTTATTATTTTGGAAACAATTATTAAATTTTTTTTCATCACCGCCGATTTGCTTAAACAGTTCAAGAATTTCTTCATCACTGCCAATTCCTTGATTTATAAATAGTTTATCATGCATTACCCAGAATAATCCCTGTTCGCCGGCGCAGCGGGCGGCCGATGCAAGTTGCGCGGAAAATTCGGAAAGAACGGGAAAGTCGCGGTAAATGAATTTTATATTATCATAAACAGAAGTTATTTCTCTTATTTTTGAAAAAGATTTTTTACAGTATATGCAATCAAAATCGGCAAATTCAACAATTGTGATTTTTGGGTTGGCGGATCCCAGCCAGTAATTATTTTTTGAGCCTTCAATAACTGAATTTGAAATATATTTTTGCGGAATTAATGCGGCATTAAAATTTTTTGTGTAATTAAAAATATAAATCGCAAAAGCGAAAAAAAGGCTTACAAAAAAAATAACAAGAATAATTAAAAATATTCCCCACCATTTTTTATACCAAGGTTTGTGAATGTATTTCATTGAAATTTATCGCAAATTAGGATATTATATATTTATGGGGTGTTTATAAATATATTATAACATTTTTTTATGAATAAACAAAATTTTGAAAATGAAGAAGAAGCGGTTTTGCGAAAACAGCAAAAGAGAAATAAAAAGAAAAAACCTAAGATGCGAGTTGACAGTAAAGGCGTTAAAGATTTGCAAGGGATAATTGTAAAAAAGATAAATAAATAATCTTAAATAATTCGCTATGCTAAAAAGAAAAAAAATATTTTTTCAAATTTGTTTAATAATAATATTTTCAATTTATCTGGCCTTGCCAGCAGCAGCTCAAGAGAAAATTAATAATTTTGAAGTGGAAATAGATATTAATCGGGATGGCAGTATTAATGTTAAAGAATTAATAGTTTATGATTTTGGAAATGAAGAAAAGCATGGAATTTTTCGTGATATTCCGTATAAGTATAAAGCAGGCGGCGGAAGTTTTAAATTGCGTTTTTCTGATTTTTCAGTTACAGATAAGAATGGTAATGATATTATTTTTGATGTGGATAATTATAAAGAAAGCAAGCGAATAAAAATCGGCGATCCCGATGTTCTGATAAGCGGGGTACAAAATTACGCAATAGAATACAAAGTTGATAGAGTTTTAAATTTTTTTGATGACTATGACGAGTTATATTGGAATGTTACAGGTAATGAATGGGCAGCCTCAATTCGGCAGTCAAAAGCGATAGTAAACTTGCCTGAAAGCGTTAACACCAAAGAGTTAAAATTTGAATGTTTCACGGGTAAAAGCGGCAGTAACACGAAATGCGTATCCAGTCGTTTAAATTTTATTGCCAAAGACAAGGTTGATAGCATTATATTCAGCGATGACAGCTTAAAACCGGGTCAAGGCGTGACTATTGTGATTGGTTTTCCAAAGGGAACTATAGAAAAGCCTTCTTGGTTTAAGTCTTTTTTGGAAATAGCGCGAGACAATTGGATTGTTATTTTGCCTTTGTTAGCTTTTGTTTTTTTTATTTATTTTTGGAAAAAGTACGGCAAAGATCCCTTGGGAAGGAAAACAATTATTGCCGAATTTACGGCTCCGGATAATTTAAGTCCGGCTGAGGTGGGAACGATTATTGATGAGCGCGCCCACAAAAAAGATGTGAGCGCGGAAATAATTAATTTGGCGGTTCGCGGGCATATTAAAATAACATATATAGAGAAGAAAGGGATTTTAAAAGCGGATGATTATGAATTGGAAAAATTAACAGTAGGCGAGGATAGCTTAAATGATTTTCAATATGCTTTGTTAAAAGCGTTGTTCGCGGATAAGAAAAAAATCAGATTATCAGATTTGAAAGATAAGTTTTATAAAGATTTAAATGACATTATTGATAGAATTTATCAAACGACTGTCAATAAAGGGTATTTTCCAAAAAATCCGAAAAAAGTCAGGGGATTTTATATGGGCTTGGCAATAGCGGTTTTGGTTATCGGCTGGTTTGTGGGACCGTTTTTAGGGTGGATTGGAGTTGTAAGCGTTTGGATTACAGGAATTTTAATTTTAATTTTCGGCAATGTAATGCCAAAGAAGACTAAAAAAGGAGTTTTGGCTAGAGAGAAGATTTTAGGCTTAAAAATGTATTTGGAGGTCGCTGAAAAAGACAGAATTAATTTTCATAATAATCCTAAGAAAAATCCAAAAGTTTTTGAAAAATTATTGCCGTTTGCGATTGTTCTTGGGGTAGAGAAAAAATGGGCAAAGCAATTTGAAGATATTTACAGGGAAAATCCGAAATGGTATGGCTCTGCTACCGCGCGAAATTTTTCAGCTTTAACGCTTGTGAATAATTTAAATAGTTTTCAGTCGCAAGCCAATTCAACTCTTTCCTCAGCGCCATCATCAGCAAGTTCCGGCGCAAGCGGTTTTTCCAGCGGAGGATCAGGCGGCGGTTTTGGCGGAGGAGGCGGCGGCTCGTGGTAGTTTCTAAATAACTAATTTATAAAATGAAAAGTTTTAAATAATTTTAATATTTTTCATCTAAGTTTCTATGGCTTACTATAATAAAATTGGCCTCCTTGTTTTAAATGAAGATAAAACAAAATTTTTAGTCGTTCAAAAACATCCTCAAAATGTTACTGCTGATTATATAATGCCGGGTGGACAATTTGACGAGGAAACGGTTGAAGATTGTCTAAAAAACGAAATTAAAGAGGAATTAAATTGTAAAGTAAATTTTGACACTTTAAAATATATCACAGAATATACTGATGTTGCCGCTGGAAGACCCGACAGATATGTGTCTATAAAATTATATATAAGTGATTTAATCGGAGACCCTCAACCTTCTTCCGAAATAGAGAATATTTATTGGATAAGTAAAGATGAGATAAACAATCACCTAGTATCACCTATTATAAGAAACAAAATTATACCAGATTTAGTTGAAAGAAAAATATTAAATTAAAATTTACATCATTAATAATAACATGATAAGCAATTTTAATTTTTTAATAAAAATTGTTCCTTAAAAAATAAACCTTAATAAAAAATGGGAGGTTGTCATGATAAATAAAAAATTTGAGAAATTTCCAAAAAAAGAAGATTTAAGATTGTCGCGTAAATTTAAAGAAGAAGGTAATAAATACGTCTTTGATCGGCTCGTAGAAATTAATATGTGGGCAGTAGAAAGAGAGATATATAAATTTACAAACAGAGGATTTGATTTAGATGATTTGAGGCAAATGGGTAGAATGGGTTTATGTAAAGCTGTTAAAAAATTTGATCCTGAAAGAGATTGCAGGCTTTCAACATACGCGGCTTACTGGATAAAAGCGTATATCGTTATAGAAATAAAAAAAAGAAACATACATATACCGAGCCATATTCAAGAAAATTATTTGAATATATGTAAAACTAAAGATTTTTTAGAAGAAAATCTTGGAAGAGAAGCAACTTTGCAGGAAATATCTGACGAAACAAGGCTTTCAATAGAAAAAATTAAACTTGCTTGTAAAAAGATGAAGATATATTGCACATCTTTGGATGCTCCTGTATACAAAGAAAGCGGAAGTAGGAAAAAATCAGAAGTTATTGGGGATATTTCGTTTTTTTCAGTAGATCAATTATTAATACTTAAACAAGAGTTAAGCAAGGTAATAAAAATTGTTTTAAATATTATAAATCAATTTCCAGAAGAAAACAAAAATATTTTTTGTAAACATCTTGGGTTAAACGAAAATTTTCAGGATAAATCCATTGAGGAGATTGCGCAAGAATCTTTTTGCAGTCCATCAAATATTAGACAGCATGTAAAAAGATCTTTTAATAATTTATATGTTAAGTTGAAAAAAAACGGATATGAAATTCAAAAAGATAGAATAGAAATTTGGTTGGCTAAAAAAATTGATTTGTGTTGTTGGCTTCAAGAAACCACAGGAGCCAATTTTAGTATTTTGAAATAAAGGAGGACTAATAAAACAATAAAGGCTATGGCAAAAAAATAAAGCCATAGCCTTTTTTACATTTTAAAAAACGCGTATATTTTTATTTTAGAAAAAATGCTATAATATTAGCGTTAGCTTGATTAAAATGCGTAATTACAAAAAATGGATTTGATTAATAAATTTTTTTTCACAAAAAAACAAAGCCTAAGAGCTGTTTACACAATGCACTCAATTGATGCCTCGGCTTTTTCATTGGTGGGAATTTTTATTCCGATTTATTTTTTAACTCTGGGCTATAGCGTTTCACAGGTAATTATATATTTTATTATTCAAAATTCTGTTTTACTGGCTTCATCATTTGCGGTCGGGTATATCGGTTCGCGCTATGGCGTTCAAAAAACCTTGCTTTTGCGATTGCCGTTTTTATTTTTATTTTTGGCAATGTTAAGCGCTGTGGAAATTTATCATTTCCCGCTTTATTTGCTTGCTATTTTTGACGGATGGCAGGCGGCTTTATATTGGGTGCCTTTAAATATTATTTTTGCGAAAAATACAAGCAAAGGGCATGTTGGCACGGAAATCAGCAAGCTTTTTGCCTTGCCGCAAATTTTTACTATTTTTACGCCTCTAGCCGGCGGCTTAATAGCCGCGTATTTTGGCTTCAATATTTTATTCGCGGTTGCAATTTCTATTTTTATTACATCAATTATTCCGATATTTCGGGTTAAAAGAAACAGCGTTGATTTTACGTTTCATTTTAAAAAAGGAGCTGAATTATTTAAAAAGAATAAAAAATATTTTTGGGCTGAAATTTGCAATAATTTCGGTGAAGAAACCGATGGAATTATTTGGCCGATTTTTATTTATTTAACCGTTATGAAAATCACGGCAGTCGGCGCGACAGCGACAGCGGTTTCATTGGGAGCGTTTTTTTTAACTTTGGCAATGGGCAGAATTTCAGATAGATTTTCAAAAAATAAATTAATCAGAGTCGGCGCGGTTTTAATTATGCTGGTTTGGTTTATAAGATTTTTTATTGATTCAGAATTGGCTTTTTACGCGATTGGTCTGATTTCCGGTTTTGTTTTTGTTGTTTTTAGCGTGCCTTATTACGCGAAATTGTTTGGAATTCCAAGAAAATCCAATGTTGATGAATTTTTTATTTTTCGTGAAGTGCCTGTTTATCTTGGGAGGATGATTGCTTTTTGTTTGGCGTTGATTTTTGTTGATAATTTGCCGATTTTATTCCCAATCGCCGGTTTGGCTTATTTATATTTTGTATTTGGATTTTCAGCGAAAGATTAGGTGTTGTTTGGCAGGACTGGCTTATTTGTATTTTTTGTTTTTGTAAATTATTCGATTTTTTGACAAAATTTGTTGACATTTATTGCGCAATATGATAGGGTTTTATCTAGTTTAGAAATAATATTTGCTAAAAGTTGCATTTTATTTTTTACCAGATGTCAATGACTATTACAAAATATTTGATTGCTATTTGACAATTAAACAGACGCGATAACGAGCGTCAAAAATTAGTTGCTTCTATTTTGCAAGCAGTGGCGAGCGAAAGCGAAACAACATAAACCTTATAAACCTTGCAATAATTTTTTGCTTTGGATGCTAAAAAATAATCAAAAAAAAGGAGAGGAGGCAAGAAGATGGAAAAAAAAGGTTTGTCTAGAGAAAAAGTAAGTGATTTGTTGATAGGGATACATACATATCCCTTTAAAATAAAAGTAAATGGGAAGTTTGTAAACTGCAAAAAAGGAATAGTTTTTAGGCTTATGGGCGATCCTGAAAAATTTTTAGAAGCTTTTTTTAAAAACAAAGAAGGATCTGTAATAATACGTGGAGAAGAATCTATGTATTAAATTATAACGAATAAAAAATCGGGGAGCTGAAAGTTCCCCGTTATTTTTTTAAAAAATAAATTTTGGACTGTAAGTTAAAGAATATAATCATTTTGTAAAAAGTAAACTGCTTCCCGCTGATTTAAAATTTTCATCTGATTTTTTAGTAACCGGCGATAAATTGGTTTTAATTTCATTTGATAATTTAATAGCGGTAATAATTAAAGACAAAGCAATTGTTGATATGCAAAGAAAGTTTTTTAAATTTGTTTGGAGTAGGTTGTGAAAATATCAGGAAAGCGTTTATTTTTAAATATATTTTTTTTAAAAAAAATTGACAAAATTTAAAATTTTTTATATAGTTTATATATAGCTTTTAACTATATAAATATATGAACACAAAACAACAAACGCAAGTTACTTTTATAAGTAATAAGAATTTAAAAGATCGCGCAATTAAAAAAGCCAAAGAAGATGGCATTACGCTTAAGGCGCTTTTAACGATGAGTATGAAAGCATATTTAAATAATGAATTAAATGTGTCTTTGCAATCAAACAATATTACTTATGATGAAATATTTTCTGATAAAGATGTGATTGCAAAATCAAATAAACTAGGCGCTTTGCTTAAAAGAACTAATATTTGAATGAATGTTTTTAATATTAACAAAATCGTTTTTAAAAAAAGAGTTAAAGCCATTGAAAAAATATTATACCGTGGAAGATATCAAGAAAACGACTAAAAAAATTTCATCTTCATCTATACGTCTTCCTCGTTTAGGGTACAAAGATGGAGAATTAATGAAATTAAGATTAGTTAGCAAAATAGCCGGAAGAATAATTATATATGTATACAAACAAAAAGAATTGATTATTCCGATTGTTTTAAGATTAAAAAAAGATAAAACCATAGGCGAAAATTTGTCTTTAAATAATACAAAGGCGAAATCATTAATTTTAGATATGCTTGACAAAACAATGAATGATGTTGAAAATGGTGATTACAAAAAAGAGTTTTTTGATAGTTGAACAAAGTTTTTTTGACTTTGCTTTTTCTTTAATTTTAGGTTAATATAATAAGTAAATGCATAAAGAATAATTAAATATTTAGAAAAAATAAATTTTTATGGAATACATTATTATTGTTATTTTGGTACTTTTGTCCGCGTTATTTTCCGGTTTGACGCTTGGATTTTTTAGTTTAAATAAAGACGATCTTGAGAGAAAGAAAGACATGGGAAATAAGGAGGCTAAAAAAGTATATAGAGTAAGAAAAGATGGAAATTTGCTTTTGTGTACCTTGCTCATAGGTAACGTGGCTGTTAACTCCACCTTGTCAATATTTTTGGGTTCAATTGCTTCCGGGGTAGCTGCCGGGTTAATTGCTACGGCTTTAATAGTTATATTTGGTGAAATTATTCCTCAGGCAGGTTTTTCCAGATATGCCCTGCGTCTTGGCGCTAAGCTGGCATGGCTGGTACTTTTTTTTCGATTTATTTTGTATCCAATTTGCAAACCAATCGCATTGGTTTTAGACAAAGCGCTAGGAGATGAAATGCCTAACGTATATTCAAAGGGCGAGCTTTTAAAGATTATTGAAGAACATGAAGATTCCAAGCATAGCGACGTTGACGAAGATGAAGAGAAGATGGTCAAGGGGGCTTTGACTTTATCAGGCAAGACAGTTGAAGAAATAATGACCCCCGAATCAGAAGTTTTTTCTTTGCCTTTTGCGCAAGAACTGGACAGGCAGACTATAAATAAAATTTTTAATACAGGACATTCCAGAATTCCGGTGTATAAAAACGATAAAGATGAAATAATTGGAACGCTTTATATTAAGGATTTGATTTTGGAGCATAAACGTAAAAATAAAACAGTAGGCGATGTTGCCGGAAATGAAGTTATTTTTGTGGATTACAATAAACCGCTTGATGAATTATTAAATTCGTTTCAATCAACAAGGAATCATATGTTTATAGTATTGAATGAATACGGATCAATGCTTGGCATAGTGACAATTGAAGATGTGTTAGAGGAAATAATCGGCGAGGAGATTATGGACGAGTTTGATAAAGTAGAGGATTTGCGGGCAGAGGCAAGAAAAAGGTTTAAAAGAAAAAGAATAAAAAAGATATAAATTATTATGAATAAATATAATCATAAAAAAATAGAATCTAAGTGGCAAAAGAAATGGAAAGAAGATAAATTATATAAAACCGGTCAAGACAAGAAAAAGCCGAAATATTATGTTTTGGATATGTTTCCTTATCCTTCCGGCGCGGGTTTGCATGTAGGGCATCCAAAAGGTTATATCGCGACTGATATTTTCGCGCGTATGAAAACTATGCAAGGTTATAATGTTCTGCATCCGATGGGTTGGGATGCTTTTGGCTTGCCTGCTGAAAATTTTGCTTTAAAAAATAAAATTCATCCGCGTATTTCAACTGACAAAAATATTGCGACTTTTAAGAAGCAGCTCGGGAGGCTTGGTTTTTCTTATGATTGGGAGCGCGAGATTAACACGACTGATCCCGAGTTTTATAAATGGACGCAATGGATTTTTTTACAGATGTTTGAGCGTGGCTTGGCTTACGAATCTCATGAGCCGATTATTTGGTGTCCGTCATGCAAAACAGGGCTCGCGCAGGAAGACTTGGAGAACGGAAGATGTGAGCGCTGTGATTCAGAAGTTGAGCGCAAGCCAATGCGCCAGTGGGTTTTGCGCATTACTGATTACGCTGAGCGCATGCTTAATGATTTAGACAAATTGCTGGAATGGGAGTCTTCAATTAAAGAGATGCAGAGAGGGTGGATTGGGAGAAGTGAAGGAGTTGAAGTTCAATTTCAAATTACAAATTACACCCGTCAAGCGAGCACAAGCAAATTACAAATTGATGAAACTATTAAAGTTTTTACAACTCGTCCAGACACATTATTTGGCGCCACATATTTTGTAATGGCTCCGGAACATCCGTTAGTCAAAAAAATTACAACCAAGGAACAAAAAACAGAGGTTGAAAAATATATTAAATTTGCCGGCAGTAAATCAGAACTGGAAAGGACAGAGCTTGCAAAAGAAAAAACAGGAGTGTTTACCGGCAGTTATGCTATTAATCCTGTAAACAGCGAAGAGATTCCGATTTGGATAGCAGATTATGTAATGATGGGCTATGGAACAGGCGCGATTATGGCGGTGCCGGCGCATGATGAGAGAGATTTTGAGTTTGCCAAAAAATATAATATTCCAATAAAGCCCGTTGTTGTTCCGTATTTTGAGGCAAACGGGGATATGAAAGAAAAAGTTAGAGAAGATATGCCAACAAAAAAGAGAAATGTAATTTATGCTTTAGTAAAAAATTCAAAAACGAATAAATTTTTATTGATTAAATGGCCGGAATATAAGTGTTCAACTTATGTAGTCGGCGGAATTGATGAAGGCGAGAATATAATTAATGCAGGAAAAAGAGAAGTGTTAGAAGAAACTGGTTATAAAAATCTTAAATTTATTAAAGAAATCGGTTCAGAAGTACATGTAAATTATTATGCAATGCATAAAAAAGAAAATCGTTATGCCATTGCGCGTTGTATGTATTATGAATTGGAAAATGAAGAGAGAGATGAAATTAGTGAGGAAGAAAAAAACAAACATAAAGCTGTTTGGGTTTCAGAAGATGACGTTGACAAAGACATGACTTATGGAAACATAATTTATTTTTGGAAGATTTTTAAAAAAGGAGAAGAATATTTTACAGGCGAAGGAATAAATATAAATTCTGATTTTCCAGATGAAGTTTTAGGCAATACAAAAACCCCTGAAACAGGGGCTTTTGACGGCTCTGAGGATTGTTATCCCCGGTGCGGAATACAAACTTGTCATTCTGTTAATAGTATAGCGCATAGTAAAGAATATGTCAAGAATAGTAATGGCGTTGAGCCGGCGGAGGGACTCGAACCCTCGAATCACAAAATGACAAATTTGTATTCGCACCATGCCGCCGGCACGTCAACGCCAAATTTATTATATCAAGAAAATAAAAATATTACAAAATCACTTAACGGCTTGACAACAAAACAAGCCAAAGAAAAGATGATTGAATGGCTGGAAGAAAGGGGATTAGGCAAAAAAGCGATAAATTATAAATTAAAAGACTGGGTGTTTAGCAGGCAGAGATATTGGGGCGAGCCGATTCCGATAATTCATTGCGAGAAATGCGGAGCAGTCGGCGTGCCTGAAAAAGATTTGCCTGTGAAGTTGCCAAATGTTAAAGAATACGCGCCAAGCGGAACAGGTGAGTCGCCATTAGTAAATATTAAAGAGTGGGTTAATACGATTTGTCCGAAATGCGGCGGACAGGGAAAGCGTGAAACAAATACAATGCCGCAATGGGCAGGGTCAAGCTGGTATTATTTACGATATATTGATCCAAAAAATAATAAGGCGCTAGTTGATAAAAAAAAGGAAAAATATTGGTCGCCGGTTGATTTTTATGTTGGCGGTGCAGAACACGCGACACGGCATTTGATTTACGCGCGTTTTTGGCATAAATTTTTATATGATATCGGCGCAGTCAATTATGAAGAGCCGTTTAAAAAATTAAGACATGTCGGTTTGATTATGGCAGAGGACGGAAGAAAAATGAGCAAGCGCTGGGGTAATGTTATTAATCCTGATGATATAGTGGAAAAATACGGCGCTGACGCAATGCGCGTGTATGAAATGTTTATGGGACCTTTTTCGCAAAGTTGCGCGTGGAGTACGAACGGGCTTGTTGGGACTAGGAAGTTTTTGGAAAAGATATGGGGGGTTAAATCAAGAATTAAGAATCAAGAATCAAGAATTAAGGATGATTTGAATAGGTTGTTGCATAAAACTATAAAGAAAGTCGGTGATGATATTAAGGAAATTAAACTTAATACCGCTGTTAGCGCTATGATGATATTGGTTAATGCCTTAGAAAAAGAGAAAGAAATTAGCAATGAAGTTTATGAAAAATTGTTGTTGATTCTTTCGCCGTTTGCGCCGCATATCGCGGAGGAGCTTTGGGTTGAGTTGGGCAACAAAGAAAGTGTTTTTAAACAAAAATGGCCAAAATATAATCCTGAATTAATTAAAGACGAAAAAATTCAGTTGGTTGTCCAAGTTAACGGCAAACTTCGGGATACGATTGAAGTTGACGTTGATATTTTCGAGGATGATGCTAAAGTAAAAGCCCTTGAAAGTGAGAAGATTAAAAAATGGACAAAAAGTAAAGAAATTGTAAAAATTATTTTTGTTAAGGGTAAGCTGGTTAATGTTGTGGTGAAATAAAAAATCGTAAAAATCGTAGAGACAAAAAATTTTTTGTCTCTACGATTTTTACGATTTTTTGTAGGTATTCAATTTTTTTTATGTTATAATAAAAATTACTAACCACTAATAACTACAAAAAATGCTCAAATATTTTATCGGCAGGATATCGCAAGGTTTTTTTGCTATTTATTCCATGCGCGCGCTATTGCGCGTATCAACCGCGCTACTCGGGCTTTTTTTGCCGATTTTTTTATACGAACTTTTTGATTTTAAATTGCAATATGTAATTTATTATTATTTGGCCGGCAGTTTGCTTTATGGCGTTTTAGTTGCCTGGGGCGCGCGGCATTTAAATCAAATCGGTTTAAAGCGGTCTATTCGCGTTAGCGTTGTTTTGGGGGCGCTTTATTATGTTTGTTTTTACGTTTTGGGTTTGGCAAATTCATCCAATAAATTAGAAGTAATCGCTTTATTAATTTTGTCTTTGGTTTTTATAACTTTGCATCGTATACTGCATTGGGTTCCCGTGCACACCGATATTGCCAAGTTTACGAACAGATTGAATCGCGCCAAACAAATAAGCTTAATGGAGGTTACAGCGCATATCGCCCACGCGACAATGCCTCTCGCTGCCGGTTGGATTTTGTTGTTTTACAGCTATGATATTTTATTTCTTATTGTAATTGTATTATATATTTCAGCTTTAATTCCATTGATGAATTTGCCCAAAACCAGAGAACGGTTTACCTGGACATACACGGAAACATGGAAAGAATTTTTTTCCAGAAACAGAAGAAAAACGGTTTTGGCGTATTTGTCAGACGGCGCTGAGGCGATTGTCGGTTTTGTTATTTGGCCGATTTTTATTTGGGAGCTTTTACATGGCAATTATTTGGAAGTTGGCGCGATTTCTTCTTTAATTGTTATCGCAACGATTTTTCTGCAATTGGCTATGGGCAAATTAATTGATAAAAAAGATAAGAAAAAACTGTTGAAATGGGGGAACGCAATGTACGCGTTTGGCTGGGTTGCAAAAATTTTTATTGCTTCGGCTTTTCAGATTTTTGTTGCCTCCACTTTTCACA
>JAGLLI010000127.1 GCA_023140595.1 Candidatus Parcubacteria bacterium | reverse complement strand
GTTTGTATTGAATTGATTATTACCACAACAACATCATCAACAAAAACCGGATTTAATTCAAATTCGCCTTTTCCCGGCGCTGGAATAAAATAAGATTTTTTTATTTTATTAATAAGTTTTTGAATTGCCTCGCCGCTTTTAGCGCCGTAGACTTCCGCGGGCTTTAATATTATCCAGTCGTATTTATATTCTTTTACCATTTGCTCGGCTAAAAGTTTTGAATAGGCGTAAGCTCCGCCTTTTTCGGAAGCCGCGCGCGAGCTGATAAAAATAAATTTTTTAACAGAATTTTTTTCAGCCGCTTGCAATAAATTTTTTGTGCCGTCGGTATTTATTTGAAAATATTTTTTTGTTTTATTAGTGTGCGTGATGCCTGCCAAGTGAATTACCGCATCTATATTTTTAAGTGCCTTGTTTAAACTGTCAAGATTATTTAAATTCCCAATTTCAACTTTAATTTTTTCTGTTTCTTGGAATTTATATTTGTTCCTGCTCAAAATAGCCAAATCATCAAAACCGGCTTTAATCAATTTTTTTATTAAAATTTTTCCAATCCCGCCGCTAGCGCCGGTAATTAATATTTTCATGTTTTTTTCGCGTAATTTTAAATTCTCTAATTCTGAATAAAATCAAATTTTTAATAAACTCAAATACTGTTGGCAAGCGGACAAATGATTTTCTTTTGCCGCAAAGCCCGAGAAATTCAGTCGGTATTTCAGCAATTTTTGCTTTTAAGCGGCGGGCGTTAATCATAATTTCCGCGTCAATAAACCAGTCGTCTGATTTTAAATTAAGCTTGTTATAAAAGTCACGCGTAAAAATTTTCGGTTTTGAATTTATGTCTTTTGTTTTTAATCCGGGAAATAAAGCAATAAAAATTAAATTGTAAATAGTTGAGATGGTTTTTCGCCATAAGCCGTCGCCGCGCGTAAGCCTATAAGTTTTTACCAAATCAAAATTATTATTTTTTATTTTTTTATAAACTCTGACCAAATCTTTAATCGGCATTTGACCGTCGCCGTCAATTACGGCAATAAATTTGCCGCTTGTTTTTTTAAATCCGCTTTTCATATCCCAGCCCATCATGCCTTTTTTAACCTTGCAAACGGATTTTATATTATTATTTTTTTTAGAGATTTGTTCCGCGTATTCATGCGTTGGATCATGGCTGTTTTCTAAAAAATTGGCAACCAAAATTAATTCATAGTTATTAATATTATTATTTTTAAAATCAGCCTTAACTTTGTTAACAAAATTAAATATTTCTTTTTTTAGGAAATAACAAAGAATTACCACGGATAATTCCGGTGCGGGTAAAGATTGATTTTTGAGAGAATTATTTTTTGGCATAATAATTAATCTGCGCCATGCGAGCGAAAATGTATTTGCGTTTTTTTAAAGTGAATTTTTTTTCCAAAATTTTGTTAACGTTTTTATATTTTGAAACATGGTCGTCATGAGCGTTTTTTTGTCCGGCCAAGCGCATAGCGATTTTTGAAACCAAATTTTCAGTTGGCAAATATATAAGAAGCTCAGCGTTTTTATTCATTAAAATAAATTCATCCAGTAGTTTTTTAATTTCATCCAAATATAAATGCTCCAGCACTCCTGATAAAATTATTTTTTCAGGCTTTAATTCTTTATAATCATCAATTTCAGTTAATTTCGGCTCAATGTCATAATTTATAATATTATTTTTTTTCAAAGTTTTTTTTAAGCGTCCGACACCGCAGCCAAAATCAAGAATCAAGCCTTTTTCATTTTTTAAATCTCCGAATTTTATTATGGTATTTAAAATTTTTTGAAAATAAATTCTGGAAAATCCTTTATAATAATCCTCAGTGTAATCAATCGTTTGCGCGTTTCTCGCCATATTTTTTTTATTTTTTATAATAAACAAAAGAAGCGTCATTTTCAAAAATCAGTTCCCAATCGTTTTTTTCGCTTAAATATTCTTGCATAGGGTTTAATTCATCACCTTTATCTTTAAGCCCTAAAAATGTTTTTTCAAACCAATTAAATTTTATTGTTTTATACTTTCTGTCTAGGACTAAATTAATATTATATTTATTTAATTTATCAGATATTTTTTCTTTGTCAAAAAATTCATAGTATTCCTCCAGCAAAGAATGGCCATTCACCTGAAGCATTGGTAATCTGCCGTCAATGAATATTTTGCTATTTGGACAATTCCAAATCAGGTATCCGCCATAACCGTAGTTATTAAATATTTTCAGATTTTCTTGAGGTAATGACTTTATTTTTTCCAAAG
>JAGLLI010000126.1 GCA_023140595.1 Candidatus Parcubacteria bacterium | reverse complement strand
TGACGGTAGTATTCTGTATGACCCTTTAATTGTTTATAATGACGGAAAAGAAGATTTGTATTTAAAAGTAAATTATGAAGGGGAAACAAATAATTTTGTTTGGATTGTGCCAACTCCGACTTATCCTGAAGCGGAAAAAGCCGCAAAAGATATTTTTACGGAATTGTCGGCATTGACAACAACAGCGAATTGGCGTACGCAAGATAGTGTTTACCCTGAAAAGGCAGCAGGTACAACTCTGGAAACTAATGTTGTTGTACATAGCCAAAAAAATGTTGGGATTTATGAGGTAACTGTTTTATCGGCAACCGGTGTTGACGGGCTTTTTGACTGGTTGAATAATAACGGTTATAAATTAAAGCAAGAAGTAAAAGATACATTGAATTGGTACATTGAGAAAGAATGGTATTTTACGGCGATGCGAATTAAGCCGGAAAATTTTTTAGATCAAGCCATAGAAGATTTAAGGCAGATTGATAATTTGGCAAATAAAGATAATTTTTCTGAAAAATTATCAAAGTATTACATAGAGTCTTTCAAAGATAATAATTTTAATCAATTTAAAATTTCATATCCTATAATTATGGCTGTTTTGAATGTTGATTATAGTGAAGAAATAACAGAGGATATATTTAATCAAATATTTAACGACGAAGAAGTGAAAACATATATCGAGAATGGCTGGCTGGAGCCTGAAAATGAAATTAAAGAAGCAATTAACACGGCTATTGGAAGGCGATTAAATATAGAAAATATTTCTTCTTATAGCGATTATATTGAGCCGATTAAAATAAGCTTTAAAACCAACACAATTGTTTATCCCTTAAAAATTTCGCAGATTTCCACCAGAGTGCCGGAAGATCCAAGTGAATCTTCAAAAACAAATAAAATATTATTATATGTTTTAGCGGGCGAACAGATTAAAGCGCCGGGATTTGTTACGGAATACGCGCAAACAGTTGATGCGGCAAAACTTGAGGAAGCCGAAAAGAATTTGTATTCAGAGGATTTAGAAAGTTTAAAAAAGATTATAGAAACACGCGAATATTTTTTAACAAAAATGCGCCGGGATTTTGCGAAAATTGAAATGGATGAAGATTTGTATTTAGTTAACGGACAAAATCCGGAAACAGCCGCGAAATTTGAAATTGATTTTTTTACAGGAGAGAGCTGTCCGCATTGCGAAAAAGCAAAGTCATTTTTAGATAAAATGGGCTACGCGTATCCTGATTTAAAAATAAATACTTATGAAATTTATAGCAACGATGATAATAAAAAACTGTATCAGCAAATAGTTGATGAAAAACAAATCGGTTCAGCAGGCGTGCCATTGATTATTATCGGCGATGAATATGTTTTAGGGTTTGGCAAGGAATATGCCCCATGGAAAGAAATAAAAAGTAAAATTGATAATTTTTTATTAAAGTCTTTAGTTAAAGATTATGAAGAAGACCAGAAATACGCTCAAGCGAAAAATAAAGTTTATGGAAGCGCTATGGCAGATAGGCTTAAAGGAAAAATAGTTTTGAAAGTTGAAGATGACGGGAAAGCGTATTATATTAATCCAACAACTCAGTATTCGCATTATCTTGGCCGTCCGGTTGACGCGTTTAGCGTAATGCGCGATCAGGGCGTTGGTATAACTAACGCGAATTTAGAAAAGATTCCAGTAGCTTTAAATAGTTTAACAGGTGTTGACAGCGACGGAGACGGGCTGTCGGATTTATTTGAAGATGCTATCGGCACGGATAAAAATAAAACAGACACCGACGGCGACGGTCATAATGATAAAGCAGAATTGGCAGGTGATTATAATCCAAACGGAACAGGAAAATTAAATTTAAATAATAGTTTTTCAAGCAATCAAAAAGGCAAAATATTTTTACAAGTGGAAAATAACGGCGAAGCTTGGTATATAAATCCAGAAGATGGGAAAAGATATTTTTTAGGTCGTCCCGCTGACGCTTTTCAGGTTATGAGGAATTTGGGGCTTGGAATTAGTAATAGTGATTTTAATAAACTTTAAATAATAAAAAAATATGCAAGAATTTATAATTAATGTAATCAAACAAAACGCGGTAGAGATTTCGTGGATTGTTATTTTATTTTTTTTCGGCAGATTAATTTTAAAAATAATCGTAAAACGGCTTACGCAGATGGCTGATGACGGGGATGATACCAATATTTCGCAAAAAGAAAAAAGAGCGGAAACTTTGGGACATGTTATTATGTCAATCGGAAATATTGTTATTTGCGCCATAATTTTGTTTATGGTTTTAAGCTTGTTTGGCATAGATATAAGACCGATTTTGGCAGGCGCAGGCGTTATCGGGCTGGCAATCGGTTTTGGCGCTCAATCGCTTGTCAAAGATTTTGTTTCCGGGCTTTTTATTTTGGTTGAAGATCAATACGGAATAGGCGACAGAGTAAAAATAGGCGCCGCCGAAGGCAAGGTTATCAGGATCACAATGCGTTCCACAGTGTTAAAAAACGATGAAGGCGGGGTGCATTATATATCTAACGGATTAGTTAAGGATATAATTAATAAGTCTCAGCAGAAGAAATAAAAATATTAAAAATTTAATTGAAATTAGGGTACTAACAAATTTTTTATTTGCTAAATTGCAAGAATGAAAAAAGAAAAAAATAAAATTCCTTTGGCAGACAGAATGAGGCCGCTAACATTGGCGGAGTTTGTTGGACAAGATGATATTGTAGGAAAAAATAAATTATTAAGACAAGCTATTGATAATGATACTTTGCCGTCAATGGTTTTTTGGGGTCCTCCGGGAAGTGGAAAAACAACCTTGGCGCGAATTATCGCCAATCAAACAAATTCGCAATTTATTCAAATAAGCGCGGTAACCAGCGGTTTGCGGGACTTAAGGCATGTTATAAGCGAGGCAAAGGCGAATTTAATTGAAGATAAGAATACAATTCTTTTTATAGATGAAATTCACAGGTGGAACAAAAAACAGCAAGACGCTTTGTTGCCGCATGTAGAACAAGGGGTTATAACTTTAATAGGCGCGACAACCGAAAATCCCAGTTTTGAAATCAGGAGCGCTTTGCTTTCCCGTTCAAGGGTTTTTGTTTTAAAAAGACTAGACGAGGAAAGTTTAATAAAAATTATTAAAAGCGCAATTAAAGACAAGGAAAGGGGATTGGGCAAATTAAAATTAGATATCAGCGAAGAAGTTATCGCGTTAATCGCGAAAATGAGCAATGGCGATGCCAGAACCGCTTTGAATGCTTTGGAATACGCAAGCTCAATGCAAACTGAAATTACCGTGAAAATCGTAAAAGAAGCGTTTCAGAAATCATATTTATTATATGATAAGGACGGTGATGAGCATTATAATATAATTTCCGCGCTGCACAAATCAATGCGCGGCTCTGACGAAAACGCGGCGCTTTATTGGCTGGCAAGAATGCTTGAAGCCGGGGAGGAGCCTCTGTATATAGCTCGGCGACTGGTAAGATTTGCCTCAGAAGATATCGGCTTGGCAAATTCTCGCGCTTTGGAGCAGGCAGTAGCTGTGTATAATGCCTGTCATTTTATCGGTATGCCGGAATGTAATGTAATTTTAGCGCAAGCGGTCGTGTATATGTCAAAATGCAAAAAGTCAAATGCCTTGTATTCTGCTTATAAAAAAGTTCAATTTGATATTAAAGAAAAGGGGAATTTAGCCGTGCCTTTGCATCTTAAAAACGCTCCGACTTCCTTAATGAAAGATCTTGGCTACGGCAAAGATTATAAATACAGTCCGGATCATGGCTATAAAGAAAAGCAGGATTATTTGCCCGAGGAAATTAAAGGCAGAAAATATTTTTAAATTAAATAAAAAAACAATTCCATAAACCAAGGAACTGTTTTTTATTTGAGCCGAAAATCGGACTTGAACCGACAACCTCTCCCTTACGAAGGGATTGCTCTACCAGATTGAGCTATTTCGGCAGATATGATATATCCACAAAATATTATTATATATATTTTATAATATTACATAATTCAAATTTTGCCAATAGATACAATGGGTGGGGAAGTGATGAAAAATATGCTATAATTAAACTTATAAAAAAATAACAAAAATTCTAAAAACATGACAAAAAATATTAAATTAAATATCAGTTTTATCGGCTTTTTTTTATTGATTTTTTTCGTTTTATCCGCAAATAATGTTAAGGCAGAAGTGGCAGTAAGCGCGGAAAAAGCGGAAAATTTAAATAAATATTTTAGCATCAATCTTGATAAAGATACAATTGCCAAGGGTTATACTGTTAGCGTTTTTGAGAATAAATTAAAACTGTCTTTAGTGCCGGGGATTTTAGATGAGGCTACGCAAGTTGAAGTTTATGAATTGCATGAAGATTTGCCAGAGCCATGGAAGCTGGATATGATTAGTAATATTTATCAATTTGAATTTAAAAACAAGGCGGCATATGATAACCATAAGCCCTTTTATATTCAATTTTCATATAATGAAGATGATTATAGATATAAGCAGGTATTTTTTTATGATAAGAATTTCGGTACTTGGCGTCCTTTGCCAACCAGAGATTTTCCTGATGGGAATTTTGTGCGCTCTTTGATTCATTTGCCTTATGCGCGTTTGGCGATTTTTTCATTTCCAGACACTTTAACTGTTGGACGAGCCAGTTGGTATGCGTATAAAAGCGGAAATTATGCGGCCTCTCCGGATTTTCCAAAAGGATCTAAACTGCGCGTGTATAACAGGGAAAATGGAAAATTTGTTGATGTAATAATTAATGATTACGGTCCGGAAAGGCAAAAGTTTCCTGATCGGGTGATTGATTTGGAAAAAAACGCTTTCGCGCAAATCGCTTCTTTGGGCGCGGGGATTATTGATATTTATGTTGAGCCTTTACATATTGCCAAGCTAAGCAATAGTAATATTTTAAGTATTGCGCCCGAAGGGATCGGCGCTGAACCGAAAGTGATTGCAACGGCGGCCGTTGTCATGGATGAGGGGAGCGGAAGAGTATTTTTGGAAAAAAACAGCACTAGCAGCTTACC
>JAGLLI010000125.1 GCA_023140595.1 Candidatus Parcubacteria bacterium | reverse complement strand
CGCGTTGTTATACGTTGTAATAAAAAGCCTCACTCCTTATTATTAAAAAATTAATAATTTTGGCAATTTATTTTTTTTATATGTGCAGAACAAATTCTTTAAAATTTTGTCGATTCTTTTCTAGAAATTCCGATGGCGTATTACTATCCAGCTTGTCGATCAGGTCTTGAACACTTTCCTTCTTGTCTTTTATTTCTTTAAAGCAAGGCGCTTCCCATTTTATTGTTTCTCTCATTTTCTTTTCTTCTGCGTTCAATTCATCGACTTTTTCATTCATAAGCTCAACTAAAGACTCGCGTTCTTCTGTTGTCCATTCTTCACTAATAAAAATTTTAGATTTCTTTTGTTCTGGTGTCTTAGGAACACCGATATTAATTTCTGGTGATTTCATAGTTTTATTATGTTAAATTAATTAGCGTTAAAAATAAATTGCCAAAATTATTAATTTTTTATTTTATTTAAGGAGGCTTTTTATTATTGCGTATAACGTTTAGTATATGCGAAGTTTTAATTCTTTCTACATTATTATAATTAATAAAGAAAAGAAAGGATTAAAATTTGGGCGGAGCCAAAGAATAATTTTATAATTTTTTACAATAATTTCAGCTTTTTTTGATTGACAAATCATTATTCTTTTTATAACATACCAATACAACAGAATTTAACTTTTTAATTTTGAAAGGAGGCCAATAATGCCAGCGTTTAAGAATAACTCAATGATGGAAGATGAAAGAATGGACGAACGTCAACGAACCTTAAAAAAGTATAGAACGTATAAAACAAAGTATGTTGACGGTGATTATCCTCCCATAGGTCATATTTATTCAATTATGGTTGAAGAGTTGGAAATTAAAAATCCAGACTTTCAAGGATTTATTGATAAACTGAATGAGTATATCGAAATAGGGGGTGATGGTTTTGCGCGAATAAAGAGCAAGGATGAATATCTATATTCACGCACAGCTCATAAATTTTATTGGTATCTGAAGGAGGAGTGGAAAGAAATATCAAAATCTGTATTTAATAAAATTATTAAAGAAGCCCATGGAGGTTATATCTATTAGTTAAAAAGCTAAAATTATTGTAAAAAATTATAAAATTGTTCTTTGGCGTAGCCGCATATACTTTGTTAAGTGAAGTTGGCAAGCCTCGACCGTAAAAACTAGGTCGGGGCTTTTTTCTTTGCATAGATTTGGATTTAGTAGGAATGTTTAGCTAATTTCATTTAACGTCGCCGATATCCGAAGTTTTTACGAAACGAAGTGTAGTAAAAATTTGGGTGAGCATTTGGCGTTAGCCAAGCGCGAACAGGATATCGTGCTGTTAGATGATGTAATTAAAAGTTTTTTGTTTTGCGATAGCAAAACATTATTTGGGGCTATTTTTATTTTTATATTTGTTTAACTAATTCATTATTATTTTGGTTTTTCCAAAAGATAAATAACAAATATACCAGTCCTGCGAGTAAGAATAATATTTTTAAATTGGCTACGAATAATATACCCATCGTGAATACAATAATTCTGGCAATCGCTACTGGTATTTCTCTAAAAGCAAAAAATACTGCCGCTTTTTCCTTTTGGGCGATTTGATAAAATATTGAATAATATGGCACTGATAATACTACAAAGACCATACCAGACAAGATTGTTAAAATGTAGAAAGCTATCTCATTGTCAAATATAAATCTCAAAAACCATACAACCATTATGAATATCGCACTTGTTTTTATCAGTTTTATTTTGTTTTTTTTATCAGCTAAACGACCTACAATTAGAGTAAACACCGAAGAGCTTACAGCTAGCAATGAACCGACAATACCAACAGCGGTAATGTTTATTAAGCTTAAATAGACAAAAATTGGCCAAATAACGCCCTCAACTTCCTCGCCAATATTGTTGCAAATTTCTGAATAAAAGTATTTTTTATATTTTGTGTAGAGATCTAAGCCCTCTTGAAAGACAAAATTGTATTTTATCGGTAGTATTTTTGTATATAAAATCGGAATGTAGGCAATAAAAAATAAAACAGTAGCGATAATAAATAATACTTTAAACCCCCAGGTGACTGTTATTAATCCTCCAGCGAGCGGTCCAAACATGGTAACAAATTGTGGGATTGCGAATAATTTACTTGTTGATGAGCCAAGATTCTTTTTGTCAGCAAATTGCGCGAATAAAATATGTAAAGGAAACCAGTAAAGCATTAATTGTATGCCGTCGATTATCGCTAATAGATATATTGGAAAATCAATACTTTGTAGGTTGTATAATATTGTTAAAAAAATTAACAAGAATGGGAATCGAACAATTAAAATTTTTCGAATGCTAATAATTCTTCCAAGGTAAACGACAAGAAATGACGTTAGCAGTATAACAGTATTTTGAATTATGTAGTAAGTAAAAACTTGCTGTAACGAAAAACCCAAAGTTAAAAGATAGATAGGTATAAATATTCCAACCATTGACCATCCCAAGCCTTCAATTGAATTCATGACGTGAAGTTTATTTAGATTTCCTTTAAGAATTTTTTTGATCATAAATATAAAAATAAAAATAGCCCCAAATAATAAATTTCCGAAGGAAATTTAAAAACTTTTAATTATTTCATCTAACATCTGGGATAAAAGAAGTTTTCGTGGCGTAGCGGAGAAAATTTGGGGAAATTGCGAGCCGAGCAATTTTCCTTTTATCCCTTGTTAGGCGTCCTGAGCGAAGTGAAACGGAACTCAAGCGTAGCGTGGTCGGAGCGAAGCGGAGAAGTTCAAAAAAGAAAATTATTATGTTGCGTATAATCCTATATAAACTACGCACGTTATAATTAAAGTAAATATCACTAAAAATGTATAACCTAGTTTTTTTCTATTATTTAAAATTAAAAATAAGCCCAATATCCCTAATAAAGAAACAATAAAAGAAAAAAGAATTAAAAATACATAAAAGATGCCAGAGATGCTGAAAAAATATTCTAAAAATGAATTACATTTTACTGCTTCCTTGAGATTGTAAGTACATAAAATTGGATTGTTTATATATCTAAAGAAAGTCCATATGAATATTAAACAAGGCGTTGCTAGACTTAATAATAAAACTTTTTTAGTTTTGAAAATCTGTTTTATCATATTGGGATATCAAATTTTTAGTATTTATAATTATTTTCTTTTTTGAATTACGCTTAATGAATACCGATAAGCGAAGTTTTTGTTTCTCTTCATTGTTATATATTATAAAGAAAAGAGAAGCAAAAATTTGGGTCGGAAAAAAAATTTACTCCTTATTATCATTGTTAAGGAATTTTTTTGGAG
>JAGLLI010000124.1 GCA_023140595.1 Candidatus Parcubacteria bacterium | reverse complement strand
TGTTTTATTAAGGCTCCGATTAACGGTGTGATAACAAAAATAAATTTTGCAATTGGCGAACAGCCTGGCATTGGCAGCCCCGTGGTTTTTATGCTCGGAGATAATAATTATGAAATTGAAGTTTTGATTTCCGAGGCTGATATTGCCAAAATCAGCAGAGATGATTTTGCGAGTATTACCTTGGATGCTTTTGGCGAGGATTTGATATTTTTAGGCAAAGTTGATTTTATTGAGCCTGCCGAGACCGTTATTCAGGATGTGATTTATTATTTATTAACAGTAGTTTTTACTGAAAGCAAAGAAAAAAATGTTTTTTTAACTAACGTAAAATCCGGCATGACCGCAAATGTTGACATTATGACCGATAAGAAAGAAAATGTTTTAGCAATGCCTGTTCGGGCTATTGTTGATAAGAATGGCCAAGGCAAATTCACCAGAGTGCTGATTGGCGAGAATGTTGAAGAAAGGCAAATTACATTGGGCTTAAGAGGCGACGGCGGGTTGGTTGAAGTTTTGTCAGGCGTAAAAGAAGGTGAGAAAGTTGTTACTTATATTAAGGAGGAATAAAAATAATTACAAATTGTCAATTACGATTTAATAATTTAATATTAATAAAAAAATATGGGATTTGAAATGCCAAGTAATCAAGAAAATTCATTTGAAAAATTAAAGTCTAGAATATCTGATGTTTTAGGCGACTATGAAGAAAAAATAACTAAAGAATTTGGCGAGGTGTCCGAAGATTAATAAAAACAAAAATATGGAAAAAAATAATTATAAGCAAAAATTGGAAAGTTTAATTACAAATTCAGATCTTGATAAAAATGATAAAGGCCTTTGGTCTTTATTTATTGCCATTGCTCCGCCGGAAGAGGATGAGGCTGTGTTTGAGGCGGTTAGTGAAAGCAGGGAAAGTTTAAATTTATTAACAAATCATTTGCAGGGAAAAATATTCAGTATGCGCAATATTAACAAGAATAGCTGGCAGAAATTAGTGGAAAATAAAGAAAATTTTTCCGCGTTTTTAGAGGGTTTATGTTAATTAAAGTTGATAATCTTAAAAAAGAATTTAAAACCGGCGAGGTCGTGACAAAAGTTTTGCGCGGCCTTTCTTTTGGCATTGAAGAAGGCGAATTTGTCGCGATAATGGGCCCCTCGGGTTCTGGAAAATCCACACTGATGCATATTTTGGGAATGTTGGATCGGGCAAGTTCTGGACATTATGCTTTTTCCGGCAGGGAAGTTACGACTTTAAACGATAATGAGCTAGCCGCCATGCGAAACGAAAAAATCGGTTTTGTTTTTCAGTCATTTAATTTATTGCCGCGGACTACTGTGCTGGACAATGTAAAATTGCCATTGGCTTATTCAAAGAATAAGAAAGAAATTGACATGCGAGCTAAAGAAACATTGGAAAGCGTTGGGCTTGGGCATCGTTTGCACTATTACACAAATCAAATTTCCGGAGGAGAAAAACAAAGAGTCGCGATTGCAAGGGCATTAGTTAATAACCCTTCAATCGTATTCGCGGACGAGCCGACCGGCAATTTGGATTCAAAATCAGGAATTCAGATAATGGAGATTTTACAAAAATTAAACGATTCCGGCAATACGATTATTTTAGTTACGCATGAAACTTCAACTGCTGAGCACGCGAAAAGAATAATCAAAATTAAAGACGGGATAATTGAAGAGGATAGGGCTGTTTTAAATCACAAAAAAGCGCATGATGGCGATATGTTAAAATAATAAAATTTATGCAGTATTTTATTCAAGCCGTCAAAATAGCGGTAATAGCGCTCCTGGCAAATAAAGGCAGGAGTTTTTTGACTATGCTTGGAATTATTATAGGCGTTGGAGCCGTAATAATAATTATGGCGGTTGGCGCGGGCGCGCAAAGTTTAATATTAAGCCAAGTGGAAAGCCTTGGTACTAATTTAGTCGGTATAATGCCTGGAAATGCCGGTGATGAAGGTCCTCCGGCGGCAATGATGGGGATAGTGATTACAACTTTGAAATATGAAGATATGCTGGAATTGCTTGAGCGCGGCAATGCGCCCAATGTAGTATCGGTAGTCGGATATACAAAAGGAGTAGGAACGGTAAGCTGGGGCTCGCAAAGTTATGATACTAATTTAAGCGGTACTACTCATGGCTATATGGAAACAGAAGGAGGGGAATTGATTAGCGGAAGATTTTTTACAGAAGAAGAAGAAAGAAATTTAAGCCGCTGCGCGGTTTTGGGATATACTGTTAAAAAAGAGCTTTTTGGCGATTCAGAAGCGATTGGCAAAAAAATTAAAATTAAAAAACACAGTTTTGAAATTATCGGCGTTATGGCGGAGCGAGGCACGGTCGCGATGCAGGATTATGATGACCAGGTTTTTATTCCTTTGCGCACAATGCAAAAGCTTATTGCCGGCGTAAATCATCTTGGCGTAATTAGAGCGAAAATTGATGATGAAAAAAATATTGATATAGCCATCAATGATATTAAGGCGACTTTAAGACAGCAGCATGACATTGATGACGCGAGCGGCAATAGCGATGATTTTAGCGTCCGCTCGGCAGCCGAGGCGCTTGATGTTATTACCACCATTACTGATGCTTTGAAATATTTTTTAGCCGCAATGGCCGCTCTTTCTTTGCTGGTCGGCGGAATCGGCATTATGAATATAATGCTTGTCGCGGTTAGCGAAAGAACAAGGGAAATAGGCTTGCGCAAAGCGGTTGGCGCTAATAATTATAATATAATGATTCAATTTTTAATTGAGTCAATAACGGTAACTTTTATAGGAGGAGCTTTTGGAGTGCTTGGCGGAATAGTGATTAGTTATATAATCGCGGTGGCGGCTAATTATATGGGTTATGACTGGGCATTTATTGTTTCTTTTATGTCTATAATATTATCAATCGGAGTATCGGCGTTTATCGGATTGGTTTTCGGTATTTTTCCGGCTCGCAAAGCGAGCCGTTTGGAGCCGGTTGAGGCTTTGCGGTATGAGTAATTTTTACAAATTACGAATTTTACGAATATACGAATAAATTAATTTATATTTTTGACATTTTAGTTTTGTTTTGATAATATTGAAATATGAACAAGCAACAAATTAAAAAACAAATTATTCAGGCTATTGGAAATGATCCTTTTAAAGAGGATATTAAAAAGGTTTCTTTGTTTGGATCATATTTATTTGGCGAACAAAAAAAAGATAGCGATATTGATATATTGATTGAATTTCAACCAAAGGCAACAATCGGATTTTTTAAGCTTGCTAAAATTAAAAGAAATTTAGAAGGCGCAGTTAAAAAACAAGTTGATTTATTAACTCCTGAGGCGCTTAGCAAATTTTTTAGAGCAGAAATTATAAATAAAGCGGAAACTATTTATGAAGGATGATTTAATTTATTTAAAACATATTTTAGAATCAATTGAACAAATTGAAAATTATTTGTATGATGTTGATTATGAAGTTTTTATAGAAAACGATATGATAGTTAACGCTACTGTGAGAATGTTGGAAGTTATCGGAGAGGCTACTAATAATTTTAGTAAAAGTTTTCAAGATAGCCACGTTGAAATTGATTTCCGCGATATTGTTGATATGCGTAATTTTTTGATTCATGAATATTTTGGAGTGAATAAAAAAATAGTTTGGGATACTTGTAAAACTGATTTGCCGGAGTTAAAAGAAAGTGTTTTGCGTATTTTAAAATAATTATAAATTTTTTTTAGACGCAAAAAATCCGTTGTTTCGCGGGTTTTTTTGTTTTGATTTTTAGGAAAATATGCTAAAATTGAAATAGATATAAAAATCATAAATCATAAATTCAAATATGTTTCTAGAAAGCGTTAAAAACGGAATAATTGCGCTTAAAACTAATAAGGTAAGGACAGCTCTTACTGTTTTGGGTGTTGTGATTGGAATCGCAAGCGTAATTATTGTATATTCCGCCGGAGAGGGAATAAATTCTTTGATTGTCGGGCAAATTGAATCTTTTGGTGGTTCGGATATGATAGAAACGGAAATAAAAGTGCCAAGCACAAAAAAAGGCGGCGGATCAGAAGCGCAATCAGCAACCAATCTGGCAATGGGAGCGCAAGTTACGACTTTGACTTTGGATGATATGGCGGATATTAATAAGTTAACATTAATTGAAGACAGTTATGCCGGCATACTGGGCCAAGAGCAGGTCTCTTATGGAAACGAGACTCATAACGCAATGCTTTTGGGAGCAAGCGCGTCTTATATTAAACTTGACAGAAGCGAAGTTGACATCGGCCGTTTTTTTACCGAAGCAGAAGACAAATCTTTATCTCAAGTTGTGGTTTTAGGGCAAAAAATAAAAGACAGGTTATTCGGCGAAACAGATCCAATCGGGAAATCAATTAAGCTGCATAAAAAGAAATTCAAAGTTATCGGCGTGCTTAAAGAGCGCGGAGCTATTATGACTTTTGATTTTGACGATATTGTATATCTTCCGGTCAGGACTTTGCAAAAAAAAGTTATGGGAATTAATCACGTCTTATATATGATGCATAAGGTAAGCGATACTGATAGACTGGATGAAGTAGCAGATGATATGCGCTATTTATTAAGGGAAAACCATGATATTCCGCAACCAAAGGAGAAGCAGACAGGCGTTTTTGATACAGGCAAAGATGATTTTCGCGTCGCGTCCATGGTTGAGTCTATGGAGATTATGGATACTGTTACCGGCGCCATCACTTTGCTTTTATTGGCTATCGTTGCAATTTCCTTAGTAGTTGGCGGAGTTGGAATTATGAATATTATGTATGTGGCTGTTACCGAGCGGACTGCAGAAATTGGCCTAAGAAAAGCAGTTGGCGCGACTTACGCGGATATAATGACACAATTTTTGCTTGAATCAGTCTTGGTTACGGTTTTAGGCGGCATACTGGGAGTAATAGTCGGAATTATTTTTTCCTGGCTAATCGCTTTTGGCGCCAATTACGCCGGTTTGGGCTGGGAATTTACCGTTCCATTAAAAGCATATATTGTAGCCTTGGGTTTTTCAACTTTTTTCGGTATAGCCTTTGGGCTTTACCCGGCACGCAAAGCCGCGCGAATGGATCCGATTGAGGCTTTAAGGAATGAGTGATTGGTTTTAGTTAAATTTTATAATTATAATTTTAGCACATTCCATAGAATGTGCTATAATAGCAGCATTGCCAAATATATCATATGCAAAAAGAGCAAAGAAATTGAAATAATTTTAAAACAATAAAATTATATGATTATTAAAAAGTTTAATTTCGTTAATCAAATCTTATAAAGAATTATAGTTTATATGAATTCTAAAAAAGAAATAATACAATTTAGTTGGCTCAATTTGATAAAATCAATATTTTTTTTATTAGATAAAAATAAAAAAAAATATATTTTTTGGATAAGTATTTTATCGGTTTTATTTTTTTATAGTCTTGTACCGCCTTTATTGCTTGGTAAAATTGTAGATTTTTTTACATCTTTTGAAAAAGGTGATAGCCTAAACACTTTTTATTTTTTAACTGCTTTGCTTGGCGGGCTATATGCGCTTGTTTCTTTTTTGCGTTTAACTACAAAAAGATTTCTATCAAATATAACGATCGATGTTCTTTATGGTATTCGCGTGAAGGGTTTTGATAAATTATTAGCCCAGTCTTTGCTGGAGCATAAGGATGAAAACACAGGGGCAAAAGTTCAAAAAATTGAGAATGGCACTAGGGCATTTCAATCTCTAAATAACATGTTTAACAACCGTGTGTATCCGGCAATCGTTTCCGTTGTTGGGATGGCGCTAGTTTTTGCAGTTCTAAGTCCAATTTTTATAATTTTTTTGCTATTTTATATTGTTGGTTTTTTTATTATTGTTTTGAATTTTAATAAAAAGCTTCAGCAATTACATCATGAAAAAAATAAAGCCACTGAAAAAGCTAGTGGATCATATATTGAGGGTTTAGGTAATATCTTAACTATAAAATCCAGTGGAGCCGAGGGTTCATTCAAGAATTCTATTACTGAAAAAGAAGAAATCACTAGAGATTATAGATATAAAATAATAAGAACATCAAATAACATGTGGAAAGTTCATCAGATTTTTAACGGTCTGGGAATTGGTGTGTTTCTTTTCTTTGTTGGACATGGAGTAGCGCTTGGGTCTGTTAGCGTTGGTTCAATCATTATTTTTTATAGCTATATTCAACAACTAATAAGAAATGCTAACCAAATTCTTGAAATATATTCTAATTTAATTGATGCGAAAACAACCTTTGGAAGGATGATGCCAATTTTTTGGAACAAAAGACAAAATATAAAAGGAAACAAGGATTTTCCCAAGGACTGGCAGTCTATTGTAATTAAGAGTGGAAATTTTACATATAAAAAAGAAGAGCGGGACAAAGTTCATACTGGAATTTATGATATGGATTTACAGATAAACAAAAAGGAAAAGATTGGCTTTGCCGGAAAAACAGGAAGTGGAAAATCAACTATTGTAAAGTTGCTAATCGGTCTTTACCCTTTTGATTCAGGGGATTACCAAATTAACGATACTAATTTTTATGATATAAAAAGTGATGAAGTTTTAAAAAATGTTACTCTAGTTTTGCAGGAATCAGAAATGTTTAATTTATCCATGAAAGATAACATCACTTTGATGCGTGAATATGATTCTTGTTTATTTAAAAAAGCAGTCGCAATAACACAATTAAAAGAAGTTATTGAAAAATTACCAAATGGGATAGACACTTTAATTGGCGAGAAAGGATATCATCTATCTGTCGGTGAAAGGCAACGTGTTGGAATTGCCCGTGCAATATATCGCAATTCGCAAATTATTATTTTTGACGAAGCAACTTCATCGCTTGATTCAAGAACCGAAAAATTAATTCATAATGCGATTGAAAGTGAGTTTAGAAATAAAACATTAATATTTATTGCACATAGAGTTTCAACTTTAAAGAATGTTGACAGTATTTATGTTTTTGACAAAGGCAAGATTATTGAACAAGGAAAATATTTAGAATTATTAGAAGATAAAAATTCTTTTTTCTATAAAATCAATAAATCAAGATAAAAAAGTTCCAATTTTGCCGCAAGCTCTGAGCGTAATAAAAATACAGATTTTTTGCCGATGTTTTTGTTATATATAATCAAGTTTTATAATTATAATTTTAGCACATTCCATAGAATGTGCTATAATAACAACATGGC
>JAGLLI010000123.1 GCA_023140595.1 Candidatus Parcubacteria bacterium | reverse complement strand
ATCGCCGACATTCATAAAGTCAGACGGTTTGCCGATTCTGTATGGAGCCAGTTCACTAACATGCGCCATTCCGTCGCGTCCGGGCATTAATTCCACAAAAGCGCCAAAGTCTAATATTCTTACAACCTTGCCGGTAAAAATTTCTCCGGCTTCAAATTCGCGGACAATGTCTTTTATCCATTTAACGGCTTTTTCAGCGCCTTCTTGGTTGACTCCGCAAACCATAACCAGTCCGTCATCTTCAATATCAATTTCCACTTCGCATTCGGCGATAATTTCATTGATAATTTTTCCGCCCGGACCGATTACGTCGCGAATTTTTTCAGGATCAATATGAAAGCTGGTAATTCTCGGCGCGTACGGAGAAAGTTCTTTATTCGGCTCTGGAATGGCTTTTTGTATCACATCAAGAATTTCAATTCTGCCGTCATATCCTTGTTTTAATGCTTGTTTAATAATATCTTCAAGTATTCCATCGGTTTTAGTATCAAGCTGAATTGCCGTTATGCCGTCGCGTGTTCCTGTAACTTTAAAATCCATACCGCCTTTGCCGTCTTCAAGATCTTGAATATCAGTTAATACCTTCCATTTACTCATATCATCATTGGAGGCCAAGCCTATAGCAAGACCCGCTACCGGTTTTTTAATGGGTACGCCAGCGTGCATCAAAGCCAAACTTGAAGCGCAGGTTGCGCCCATTGAAGATGATCCGTTTGAACCCAAGGTTTCCGACACAACGCGAATTGTGTAAGGAAAATCTTCTTTAGCCGGAATCATCGACTCAAGCGCTTTTTCGGCTAATGCTCCGTGTCCGATATCTCTTCTGCTCGGCCCTCTGTTTGGTCTTGCCTCGCCGACTGAAAAGGCAGGAAAATTATAATGATGCATATAACGTTTTTCGCTTGTGCCTTCAATTCCTTCCAAGTTTTGCGCGAGTCCCGCCGCTCCCAATGTCACAATACTCATAACTTGCGTTTCACCGCGGGAAAAAAGGCCTGCTCCGTGATTGCGGGGCAAAATATTAACATCAGACTCCAATTTTCTGATTTCAGTAAGTTTGCGTCCGTCAACTCGTCTTTCATTCTCAACCAGTTCTCTTGTAATTTCAGAATCAACCGCTTTTTCAACAGTTGCGTTAATCGCAAATTTTCTTTTATCTTTTCCGATTCCCTCGCTAAATAAAAATTCGTCAAGCCCGTCTTTAATGGCTTGAACCGCAAGCTTTCTTTCGCCTTTTGTATAATATTCTTTATTAAATAAGATTTTATTAACTCTATCTTTTAACCAATCGTTTGCTTTTTCAACCAAAGCTTCTTTTTCTTTTTCATACTCTTGTTCCTCAGAACTTTTTAACTCCTCTTTTGCTTCTGTTTTTTTAATTGCAACTTTTTCAACCATTTCCTTAATTAAATTAACTGCTCCTTGTAATTCTTTTTGTCCGAGTTTAATTGCTTCAAACATATCATCTTCCTTAACTTCGTTGGCAGCAGCTTCAATCATAATCACCTTTTTAGGTGTTCCTGCAACAATCAAATCCAAATCAGCGTCTTCACGCTCTTCATAAGTCGGGTTTAAAATTAACTTGCCGTCTTTCCTGCCAACGCGAATTCCGCCAATCGGACCGTTCCATTTAACTCCTGAAATTGAAAGGGCGGCTGACGCGGCAACCAATGACACAATGTCATGGTCATTTTCTTTGTCAGCTGACAAGACAGTTAAAACCACTTGCACGTCTTTGCGCGATGAATCGTCAAAAAGCGGGCGGATTGAACGATCAATCATTCGTCCGGTTAAAATTGACTCATCAGTCGGCCTGCCTTCGCGCTTAATCCAGCGCGAACCCTTAATAATGCCGGCGGCGTATAATTTTTCCTCCATGTCAACCATTAAAGGAAAATAACTAATGCCATCTCTTTCGGTTTTTGATTCAACCACGGTAGCCAAAACAACCGTATCCCCGTATTGCACGGTTACGGCAGAGTCTGCTTGCTTGGCCAAAAGGCCTGTTTTAAATGTAAGAGTGCGGCCAAGCCACTCGGTACTAAATACCTGTTCTTTGTTCATAAATTTTGTTTGGCTTGGCAATGAAATTACAGAACTGGTGAGTAAACCCACAAGCGCTATTTATCTCAAAACCAAAACCTTGTTTAATTTTTAAATTTTGTATTTTTTAATTTTATAAATAATTTTTTAATTATCTAAGTAAAAATTTCTTCTTTTCGCTTAAATTAATAAAATCATCTGCTTCTTCAATTAATTTACTTGATGTTGTCTGTCTAAAACCAACCACCTCCACTAAACTGCCGGTTGTGTTTTGTAAATAACTCATCAAGGGCAAATAATCGCCGTCGCCAGATACCAATATTATTACATCTAAATTATTGGCAAGTCTGATTGCGTCCATGGCAATGCCGACATCCCAGTCGGCTTTTTTTGCGCCGCCGGCAAAAATTTGCAAATCTTTCATTTTCACTTCAAAGCCTTGCTGGGAAAGCGCTTCAAAAAACGGAGTTTCCTCTTCTGTTTCCGTGCGGATAACATAAGCAATAGCGCGAATCAATTTTCTTCCCGCAACCGCCTCTTTTAATACTTCTTTAAAATTTACCCGTTTATGGTATAAATTTTTAGCCGAATGGTACATATTGGAAACATCCACCAATACGCCCACTCTTTGTTCTTCGTGTTTTATCATTTATTTTATATTTATACTTTATTCTTGCTTTTTTTCCTGCGCGGCTATTTTTTCCTGCGCTAACGCTAATTCCTCGGCTTCTATTCTCTTTTTTTCTTCATCCTCTTTAATCATTTTTTTGGCGATTTTTAATTTTAGCCTTTTAGCCAAGTCAA
>JAGLLI010000122.1 GCA_023140595.1 Candidatus Parcubacteria bacterium | reverse complement strand
TTTATTGTCAGCGGCGAATATTTTAAGCGGCACTGTTAATGACACGGCTAATTTTGCTTTAAATTTTAATGATTATTTAAATGAAAAAGTTAGCTTTGTTAATCTTTCCAAGCCTCAGAAAATAAGAATTTTGGATATTTTGCATTCTTCTGAAAGTTTACTGGAAGGAATAATGGATAATCTTGATCTTACTTTCGCGCGAATTAGCAAAGCGCAAGCAAATATATTTTTAAGTCCTTTAAGAAATAAATTATTGGAAACCAAAGGCGAAATTGATGAGGCGCGGCAATTTGTTGAAAAAACCATTCCTTTGGTTAAGCTTTTGCCGGAATTTTTAGGATATCCTGAGAAATCTTCTTTTTTGATTGTATTGCAAAACAGCGATGAGCTTCGTCCCACAGGCGGGTTTATAGGGACTTACGGAATTTTTGAAATGGAAAATGGCGATATGGTTCGTAATGATACGCACGATATTTATCATATGGATATGCCTGTAAAAGATTTGATAAATATTGAACCGCCAGAACCCCTTAAAAAATATTTAAACACAGAAAAATGGTATATGCGCGATTCCAATTGGTCTCCTGACTGGACGGCGTCCGCTGAAAAAATAGAATGGTTTTATAAAACAGAGGATAAATTATTGCCGCCTAAAAATAAAATTAATAATTTTTTTGGTGATTTTGACGGCGTAATCGGAATTACTCCTGAGTCGATAATTGATTTATTAAAAATTACAGGACCTATTATTATTGAAGGAGAAGAATATAATAGCAATAATTTTGTTGATTTATTGCAATATCGCGTTGAAAAATCTTATGTTAAATTAGGTGTGCTTTCTTGGCAAAGAAAAGAGGTTATCGGTGAAATTGTCAAAGAGCTTAAAAACAGGCTGCTTAGTTTTTCGCCGGAAACTCTCAAGGCCGCTGGAAATGTATTGTTTGAAAATTTATTAAAAAAAAATATTGTTGTTTATTTGCACAACAATGAAAAACAGCAAATAATTTTGGAGCAAAATTGGGGCGGAGCGATTATTGACGCAAAAAGTGATTATGTTTTTGTGGTGGACGCAAATTTGGCCGCGTTTAAAACTGACAGGGTAATGAATCGCAGTATTGAGTATAAAGTTGATCAGGATATTAATGGCGTTTTTTCCGAGTTAACGATTAATTATAAGCATAACGGTGAGAGGTTTGATTGGCGAACTACCAGATATCGCACTTGGACGCGAATTTATACGCCGATTAACAGCAGTTTAATTTCGGTTGCTGGTTTTGATGATGACAAAGTAGAGATTTACAGTGAATTCGGAAAAACCGTTTTTGCCGGATTTTTATCAATTGAGCCGGGGAAATTCGGTCAAATAAAATTGCAATATAAGCTTAATGACGATATTTACAAACAGATAAAAAACGGTGAATATAGCTTGGTTTTTCAAAAACAGCCTGGTAATAAGGTGGAATCATTGCATGTTGGCTTAATTTTTAATAATATGATAAAATCATATAGTCCTGTAAGTTTTTATGCCGAGAGCGAATCAAATACGGTAAGCTGGGATAGTGATCTGGACGCGGACAAGGTGTTTAGAGTGGAGTTTGAATAATAATAATGCTAATCTGCAAATTGCGAATACTATTTATTAGCTGTATTAGTATAACTCATATATGTTTATAAAAAGAATAGGAATTGATTTAGGGACGGCGTATACGCTTGTTCATTTACCTAAAAGAGGTATTGTGATTAATGAACCCAGCGTTGTTGCTGTGTCAATGGCCGATAAAAAAATATTGGCGGTTGGCAACGAGGCAAAGGATATGCTTGGGCGCACTCCCGATACTATTATCGCTTTAAAGCCTTTAAAGGATGGTGTAATTGCAGATTATCGCACTACAGAAGCAATGCTTAGATATTTTATTAATAAAGCAGTCGGTTCAGTCAGGCTTCTTAGACCGGAGGTTATGGTGGCGGTTCCGGCCGGAATATCATCAACTGAAAGAAGGGCTGTTATTGACGCGACAATCGCCGCCGGCGCTAAGGCGGCTTATATAATTAAAGAGCCTGTGGCAGCGGCAATCGGCGCCGATATTCCGATTGGCTCCGCTTCCGGGCATATGATTATTGATATTGGAGGCGGCACCGCGGAAATGGCGGTAATTTCTTTGGGCGGAATAGTGGCTTCCACTTCCGTCAGAGTCGGAGGAAATAAGTTTGACATGGCAGTATTGGAATATATAAGAAGAAAATATAACTTGGCAATAGGCGAAAGAACCGCTGAAGATATAAAAATTGAAATCGGTTCGGCGCTTTATTTGGAAAATAAATTAAGCATGGAAATTCGCGGAAGAGATATTCTAACAGGATTGCCAAGGAGTATTACCGTAAATTCCGGCGATATAACCGAAGCTTTGCAAAATGAGCTGGAAGCGATTATAAGTGCCGTAAAAAATGTTTTGCATGAAACACCTCCTGAATTATCTGCAGATATAATGGACAAGGGAATGGTGCTTTCCGGCGGAAGTTCGCTTTTAAGAAATATAGATCAGCTGCTTGCGCGCACAACAGGCGTTCCCGCTTACGTGGCAAACGATTCATTGTTGTGCGTGGCAAAAGGAACAGGAATCGCATTGGATAATTTAGATTCATATAAAAGATCAATTTTAGCGACAAAATAATTATGTTAATAGGAATAGACGCGTCCAGGGCAAATCGCAATCATAAAAACGGCACTGAATGGTATTCGTATTATTTGATTAGGCATTTGGCCAAACTGGACGCAAAAAATGAATATATTTTATATACCGACCAGCCTTTGGTCGGGGGTATGGCTGACTTAACAAAAGAAGTTTATTTGCCTGCCTACAAACAAGAGAATGATATTACATATAACAAAAAGGGACTGCAAATAATAAAAAGCCCTTTTAATAATTTTAAGGCAAAAATATTAAAATGGCCGTTTAAAAATTTTTGGACTCTGGGGCGCTTATCGCTTGAATGTTTATTTTACCGTCCTGATGTATTTTTTGTGCCATCGCATACGCTTCCGCTTTTTCCGCCAAAAAAATCTTTAGTTACTATTCATGATATCGGTTTTATAAAAAATAAATATTTATACAAAAATGAGCCAATCGGTCCGAAAAATTGCAAAGTAAAAGCGGTTATGAATTTGTTGATAAAAATTTTTACTTTGGGAAAATACAGGGCTGATGCCGTAGACTATTTGCATTGGTCAACCGAATGCGCTTTAAAAAATGCCGCCAAAGTTATTACCGTTTCAAACAGTTCCAAGAAAGATATATTGGAAAATTACAAGGTCGGCGAGGACAAAATTAAAGTTATCTATAACGGCTATAATGATAAATTATTTAAAAAGATTACAAATGAAAAAGGCATAGATAAAGTTTTAAATAAATACGGCATTGATCAGCCGTATTTATTTTATGTCGGCAAAATAGAAAAGAAAAAAAATATTCCCGGGTTGATTGAAGCTTTTGCAATTTTAAAAGACAGGGATAAAACAATCAAGCATAAGCTGGTTTTAGTTGGAGACGCTTTTTTTGGATATGACGAGGTTCATTATTTGATTCGGGAGTATAATTTGGATAATGATGTTATTATGACCGGATGGATTAAAGAAGAAGATATGCCCTATGTTTATAGCGGCGCAAGCGCTTTTGTTTTTGCTTCTAATTATGAAGCATTTGGCATAGCGCTTTTAGAGGCAATGGCGTGCGGGATTCCAATCGCGGCTTCAAATATTTCTTCAATCCCTGAAGTTTTAAACGGCGCGGGATTATTATTTAATCCTTGCGACACAGAATCAATAGTTTCAGCTTTGCAAAAAATGATATCAGATAAAAATTTAAGAGAAAAATTATCAACGCTCGGCAAAACCCGCGTTAAATTTTTTAACTGGGACAAATGCGCGAGAGAGACTTTGGAGTTGATTAATAGCTTACTTGACAAAAGCCCTTGACAATTTAAAAAAAATAGGAGAAGATTAAATTAAATAAAATTAAATAAAAAAAGGGGGTTTAATTGGGTTCTTTGACAATTTTATTCCCGAAAGAAGGCTAATAAAAAACAGAAGAGGAGAAATAAAATGGGGAAATTAATTAATGCTTTAAAAAATATGTTTGGTGAACAAGAAATGGACATAGGCAGTCCTAAAACGCCTGAAAAACCTAAAAAAGCAGGTAAGTTAGCTAGATTGTTAGATAAAGTAGGAGATAAAGCAGAGAAAATAGGAGATAAAGTAGGGAAAGAGGTTAATAAAGTAGAAGACGAAATGGAAACGCAAGGGGAAGAGGTGGGAAAATTTGCTGAAAAAGAATCGAAAAAGTATGAAAAGAAAATAATAAGAAAAATAAAAGAATAAAAGCGGCATGCCTCTTCAAAGAAATTTATTAAAACTTTGGCATTTCTTTAAAAAAGAATTGCCAAAGTTTAATTTTTATCTGTAAATTACAGCATTAAAGGAAAGGAGGTGATGAGATTAGTTTATTGGCAATCGTTTTTATTTAAAAGGGTCAGAATTTTAGAAAAGGAAAAAAAGGAGAGAGATCATGAGAAAAATTATTGTTTATTTTACGATTATTTGTTTTCTTGGTACATGCCTTGGTATTCCTGCATTGGCAAATGTTGATTTTTCAGATTCTGAATTTGTTGATTTCCAAAATCCTTTGGCTTTTAGAATTGAAGGACATAGCGATCCTTTCTGGTTTGATGCTACTGAAGACATAGCTAATTCACGCTCGTTTGAGCCATTGCCTCCAAGTGAAGCAGATTTGGCTTCATCTGGAGCAGTTGTTATCAATGAGGAGATTAAGAATCTCGTCATTGAGTTAAATTATGATCTGGAGAAAATTTTTGACTACGTTTATAACAACTTTCCCACAGAGTTCTATTATGGAGTGAGGAGTAAAGCTGTTCACGCTAACATAGCGAGTCCTTGGGAGCAATGCGTTCTTCTCGTCGCTCTTTTAAGAGCCGCTGGCCATCATGCCAGATTTGTTGAAGGAATAATGGTCAAGACAGGTGAAGAGATGATGAGCTGGACCGACGGGCCGGAAAATTCTTACGCAGCGGGGTTAATGCTTGGCAAGAGGTATATCCCGATTGATCCTGATGAAAATTTTGAAATTTTTAGTATCAAACAGCCAGGTGTTATGGTCTATAATATGTATGGGCTGTTCGAATGGACAATTCTTGACCCCTCGGACAAAGACTACGAGCGGGTGGCAGGAGCAGAACTTAATATAGAGTCAGGCGAGAAGATGGATGCTCTTGTCGCCTCAGCAAATAATCAGGAAGAGGAAGGATCTATTTTAATTGATTTCGATTTAATTAAAGGCGCCTTAAGGGAGCAAACAGATGCCTTTGATGATAATGTAGGGGACTTGACTCCTGAAGAATTTTTTGGGTCAAGTGAGACAATACAGAACCCCACAGAAGAAAAAAGAGGGGTTGATTTAAGCAGATGGCTTGCTGTAAAAGAATATTCATCTTTGCCAGAAAAATTTATAGCGAAGATGAAAATTGTGTTGTCTGGCGGCGATTTCTACCAATGTCCAATCTCTGATTTGGCAGGGAAAGAACTTTCAATTTTGCCAGAAAAATTTATAGCGAAGATGAAAATTGTGTTGTCTGGCGGCGATTTCTACCAATGTCCAATCTCTGATTTGGCAGGGAAAGAACTTTCAATAGCTTGTATCCCTGACGAAGAAGGATATTTGCCGGTTTTAAAACTCGGAGAGGAGATTGTAGCCACAGGAGATCCTGCTTTAAGCGAAACACAGATTGGGATAGGGTTTTTTGAGCCAGGCAAAGACTGGGAATATGAGAATGTAAAGCTGCCTGTTGGACATAAAGATGTCCATGTTCTCACTCCGAATACTAAAAATGATATAAAAAAGCTGAGAGAACAATCTCAAGAATTAAAATCTTTAGCTGATTTATATCAAGAACAGGAACTAGAACTAGAACAAGAACAAAAGCAAGTTCAGACGATGATAGACCAAGCAAATTACAGAATAACTGAACTGACAGCCGAATCCAGGAGGTACCATTATTTGGCATTAACAGACATTTTTTTTGTAGGTATTTTTATTTATAAAATGCTTGAAGCTAGAGATAGCGCAGAAGAAGAAAGAAAAAACGTAACAGAGCTGGAAGGATTGTTAATAGCTCTAGATCAAGACCGTGAAACATTAAATCTAGATAATTTAAAACCCAGAACTCTTGGGCTTGCTGGAAAAATGTATTTTTTTCTTGAAAGAAAAAATGTTGATGATTTTTCCAAAATGGTTGGAATAAGCAATGTAAGCGGAATATCATTGGCGCTTACCTCTTGGACGGAGGGTGGTGTTGAGATGAATATAGTTAGAGATGTTTCAATGCCGGTGTCTCTGCAAGAGACTCAAGATGATGACAAGGGCGCTGAGATAAAGAGTTGGCTTATGACAAAAGCTATGCTCGGAAGCGCATTTGAGGGCATGGTTCTTGAAAAGTTGTTTAAAACAAAGACTTATTCTACCGCAAGCAGTTTTGTGGAAGCGGCAATACAAGAAATCAAGATTGTTCTTTTGGAAAATCCAGAAGAAGACCTTGAAAGATTTTCCGCAAGTGATAAGGTAAAAAATAGTATCAGTATTTATCTAAGGCAGGGTTTTGCGGTCGCCATTCTTGAACGGCCAATTTCAGGTCAGGCATGGATAGTGATCGGCGAGAATTCCGTTGCCTTCCAAATGAAGGGATGCGACGGGATTATTAATGGAGGAGCAACAGGCCCCATAGAATATTCTCCTTCAAAAGCATGGTTTATCGGAGTAGCGGGGCTTGAGTTTTGCGACGCTTTAGTGGTGTCTGGCAGCATGGTTTTGGCCGGAGGGGTCAAGATCGGAGCAGGGTATCAAGTGATGATCGCTAGCCATTCCGCTGTTGGGGCGGTAGGATTAATAACTCTGGGCATTGGCACAGGAGGAGTCGTAGTCGGCACCGTATTTATATGCACAGCAGTTGTCGTTTCATATAAGTTGTTGAGTAATGTTTGCCACATTATAGATGAGCATATATTCAACGACACGAACAATAATGATTTTAACGACGACGATGTATCTTTCTTAGAGGATCTCTGGGATTATTATCTTAATCACTGGAAAGAAACTCCGGACGGTAATGTAATCATCGGAGAACTTCGTATAGTCGACGACTATGTATACGGCGGGGACCCCAACGGCGATTTGGACGACGAAGACAACTGGAGCTTTGACGACGAAGACAACTGGAGCTTTGACGACGAAGACAACTGGAGCTTTGACGACGAAGACAACTGGAGCTTTGACGATGGCGGCGACTGGGGTTTGGACAACGAAGACAACTGGAGCTTTGACGATGGCGGCGACTGGGGTTTGGACTACTACTACGATATTGGCATCGAAGACGATCCCGGATACTTCTAATTAACAAAACAAAAAATTAGGGCAGTTGGAGGTATACCCACAGGAGGTTTACATATTGGATTTTTTTAAATATAATAGCCGACATATTGCAAGGCAATATAATATGTCGGCTATTTTTATTTATAGTTGCCAAAAAAATTGGATATTTCATATAACCGATTTTTATCTAAATTTTTTTATTTGTATAATTATTAATTTGTATTGCGTATAAACTTATGATATATTTAATAATATAATGCGAACACTACAATGATATCCAAATATTACAAAAAATAATTTGTAGCATTAGAATTATATTTATCTCTATGAAACTAGACTCAATATTTAATCCAAAAGTTATCGCTGTAATTGGTGCTAGCGATAAAAAGGGGAGCGTTGGTTATTCTTTAATGGATAATTTGATTAATTCAGAATACGCAGGGACTGTTTATCCCGTTAATATAAAACGCGAGCATGTACATAGCGTGCGCGCTTATAATTCAGTAACTGAAATTCCTGATAAAGTTGATTTGGCGATTATTGCCACTCCAGCAATAACCGTGTCTGGTGTAATTGAAGAATGCGGACAGGCCGGTGTTTCAGGCGCTGTAATAATTTCAGCAGGCTTTAAAGAAGTCGACAAAGCAGGGGAGGAGTTGACTGAAAAAATAATTGATATTGCGCGTAAATATGATATGCGAATTGTCGGACCGAATTGTTTGGGATTTATGCGTCCGGATTTGCATCTTAACGCTACTTTTGCCAACAAAATGGCGCTTCCAGGCAAAGTCGCTTTTATTTCCCAATCCGGCGCCCTTGGCACTGCGATTCTTGATTGGTCTTTAAAGAATAATGTCGGTTTTAGGTATTTTGTTTCAATCGGCTCTATGGCTGACATCAGCTTTCACGATTTAATTGATTATTTCGGGCAAGACAGCGAGGTTGACAGTATTTTAATTTATATGGAGTCTTTGAGCAATGCCAGAAAATTTATGAGCGCGGCAAGGGCATTTGCCCGCGGCAAACCGATTATTGTTTTAAAATCAGGTCGGACATCAGAAGGCGCGCGCGCCGCGAAATCTCATACAGGATCTTTAACGGGGAATGACGCTATTTTTGATGCCGCTTTTAAGCGAGCCGGAATAATCCGCGTGGATACTGTTGTGTCTTTATTTCATACCGCTAAATGTTTGGCTATGCAGCCGCATCCATTGGGAAATCAAATGGCGGTAATAACCAATGCCGGCGGTCCCGGGATTATCGCGACCGACGCTCTTGTGCATTCCGGAGGAAAAATCGCGAAATTAAGCAAGGAGACAATGAAAAAGCTGGATGGTTTTTTGCCTGCCAGCTGGAGCAAAAATAACCCAATAGATATTCTCGGTGATGCCGATTCCGTGCGATATTTAGATACTTTGAAAATTGTTTTGCAAGATAAAAATGTTGACGCTATTTTAATTATATTAACACCGCAATCAATGACAAATCCGACCGCGGTAGCCAGAGAAATGGTTAATTTAAAAGTTAAAACAAACAAAACTATTCTAGCTGCTTGGATGGGCGGTTATGACGTTCAAGATGGGCGAGTTATTCTTGAAAAGGGAAATATTCCGGTTTATCGCCAGCCCGAAGACGCGGTTAAAAGTTTTTCTTATATTTTTTGGTATTCTAAAAATTTAGAAATTTTATATGAAACTCCTGCCAGCATTCCGCACGCGTTTAATCCTAAAACAGAGCTAAATCAAAAATTAATTGCCGGCGTAATTGCCGACGGTCGTACCGCGCTTAATGAATATGAGTCTAAAAAATTTTTAAAAAATTATGATATCGCAACGGCAGATAATATTTCAGCTAAAAGCGCGAAAGAAGCAGGCGTGGCAGCGGCAAAAATCGGTTTTCCGATAGCAGTGAAAATTTTGTCTTCTGACATTATTCACAAGACTGATATTGGCGGAGTAAAGTTAAATGTTAATACAAAAGAAGAAGCTGAAATTGCTTATCGCGATATTATGAAATCGGTTAAAAAAGCCGAGCCAAAAACAAGAATTGACGGGGTTTTAATTGAGGCTATGATTAAAAAACGCTATGAATTATTAATAGGCTGTAAAAATGATCCTATTTTCGGTCCGACAATTATTTTTGGCATGGGCGGAGTGGCGGTTGAGGTTTTTAAAGATTTTGCAATCGGATTGCCTCCACTTAATATGGCCTTGTCTTTGAATTTAATCAAAGAAACAAAAATATATAAATTGCTTAAAGGCTATCGCAATATGCCGGGAGTTGATATTCAAGCTATTCAATATTTATTATATAAATTTGCCTATTTGGTGGCTGATTTTCCGGAGATAAAGGAATTGGATATTAATCCATTTGCCGTTGACAAGACAGGCGGGGTTGTTTTGGATGCCAAAGTTTTGCTTGACAAAAAAATTATCGGCAAAAAAATTAAGCCTTATTCTCATTTGGTGATTTCACCCTACCCAAAAGAATACATTTATGCCTTTAAACTGAAAGGTGGCAAAGACGCTGTTATTCGTCCGATTCGCCCTGAAGACGAGCCAATGGAGGCGGAAATGTTTTC
>JAGLLI010000121.1 GCA_023140595.1 Candidatus Parcubacteria bacterium | reverse complement strand
ACAATGTGGCGATTGCCACGGAAGAAATTACGCAAATTTTACGAGCGGAACATAAATTAAAAGATTCGCAAGCAGACGATTTTCGCATAATGGATGCCGGTTCAATGGTTGGCGCCGCGCAAGATTCAGCCTCGCTTATGGGCGCTGTTTTAACTTTGGTAGCCGCTATCACATTGCTTGTTTCCGGAATCGGTATTATGAACGTAATGTTTGTAACTGTTGCGGAGCGCACAAAAGAAATCGGAATCGCCAAAGCTATCGGCGGAAAACAAGGCGATATTTTAACGCAATTTTTGCTTGAATCAATTATTCTTTCAATGATTGGCGGAATTATTGGAGTTGTTATCGGACAATCCGCCATTCCGATAATATCAAATTTAAATTTAATGGCTATGTCATCATCTGCCACCGGTCCCATTTTAGGCTTTTCATTTTCAGCTTTGGTTGGCGTAACATTCGGATTTTATCCTGCGTTAAAGGCGAGCCGTTTAGATCCTGTTGATGCTTTGAGGAGTGAGTAGGTTTTATTTTCGTTAATTTTTTAAAATTTTATTATTGACTTTGCGAGCTAAAATTGGTAAATTTAAGATAGGTTAAATAAAATAACCTATCTTTTTAATTTAAATATATGCTTAATAACAAATATGAACGCGATAAAATTTCTAATCAAAAATTTAGATAAATATAGATTTAAGTTTTTTGTTATTTTTATTATCGGTATTTTTGACGGAGTAGTGGGTTTTTTAGTTCCGGTGGCATTGTCGGAATTTACAAAAACCAGTCTGGCAATAGTTAATTTTTCAAAAGTTGTTGCTATTATTATATTATTATATGCTTCATCATTAATTTTACAGTGGTTTGTCAGAAGATACGGAGAAGCGCTGGCTATGCAGTTTAGTATTTATTTAAAAGTGAAGTTTTTTAAAAAATTAGAAGCGCTCCCAGTGAATCAGCATATCAATATTCACTCGGGATATGTATTATCTCTCATAAACAAGGTAACAGATGAATTTCAAGCTCTTGTATTTAGCGCGTTTTGGGTTTTTGCCCACAGCATAAGCCATTTATTATTATTTTTTATTTTTACCGCCAGAGAATCATTGTTAGTGGCTTTTTATAATACAATTATTTTAAGCGTTTTTGTTGTTGTTAGTATTTTTTTATCAAAAAAAATGATACCAATCGCCAAAGAACTGAATATTAAAAGAGCAGGATTGTTAGAGACTTATGTTGATTTTATGACAAATATGCTTACTATAAAAAAGTTAAATATTTATTCATTTGCTGAAAATAAAATTGATAAAAAAGTAGAGGATAATTATATTCAAATTCAAAAATTGCAAAATTTTCATGCAAACCGCTGGTTTATCCTTCATGTTTTATTTGGACTAACTTTTGTTTCAACGATTTGTTATTTTCTTTATCAGATTTCGCAAGGCAGTTTAAGTCCGTCCATATTAATATTATTTGTAGTGGTATATGCTATGATTAAGGGAAATGTAGAAAGGCTTTCAGAGATTTTTAAGAGGCTTATGGAAATGAACGCGTATATTAAAAGTTTGGATGAGATACTTAAAGATAATAAATTATCCGGAAATAAAAAGATAGCTGATTGGCAAGCTATAAAAATCGCAAATGTTAAATTTAGTCACAAAGAAACTGAAAAAGAAATTGTAATACCTGATTTTAAAATCAATAAGTATGAAAAAGTTTGTATTATTGGAAAAAGCGGAGAGGGAAAAACCACTTTTTTAAATATTTTAGCAAATTTTTTACATCCGCAAGAAGGGAAATGTTTAATAGATGATATTGATTATAATAATATAAATCAAGATTTTTTTATTAAAAATGTTGTAGTAATATCCCAAGAAGTGGAGTTATTTAACATTTCTCTTAGGGAAAATATTGTTTTAGGACAAAACATTAGCGATGAAAAAATATTTGATATTTTCAAGGAAGTGGATTTATATGATTGGGCAAAGATGCTGCCAAAAGGACTGGATACAATCGTAGGCGAAAAAGGAGTTAAATTATCAGCAGGACAAAAACAAAGAATTAATTTAATTAGAGGAATAGTTCTTGATCGCGAAATATATTTATTGGATGAGCCGATTTCGCATCTTGATAAAAATACCGGTGAAAAAGTAACTGAATTTTTAAAGAAAAATTTAAGCAATAAAACGGCAATAATCGTTACGCACCACGAGGATTTAAAAATGATTTGTAATAAAATATATGTAACGCAAAATGGCAAGTTGACAAAGAGTCTTTAAGAAAATATTAATTATCAATTTAACCCACGCGAAAATATTTATGAGCAAAAATAAAGAAAAAATAGGCGACAGCAAAATCATTATTTATAATTCCAAAGACGGCGAGGCAAAACTGGAAGTCCGTTTGGAAAATGAGACTGTTTGGCTTTCGCAAAAACAAATGGCGGAGCTTTTTGATTGCAGTACAGACAATATTGGACTGCATTTGAAAAATATATTTAAAGAAGCCGAACTTAGCGAAAATTCAGTTACCGAGGAATACTCGGTAACTGCCTCTGACGGTAAAAATTATAAAGTTAAGCATTATAATTTAGATACAATTATTTCCGTTGGCTATCGCGTTAATTCTTCGCATGGAACCCAGTTTCGCATTTGGGCTACTGAAAGATTGAAAGAGTATATTATAAAGGGTTTTGCTATGGATGATGAAAGATTAAAGCAGGGCGGGAAATGGGCGCGATATTTTGAGGAACTTTTGCAGAGAATCAGGGATATTCGTTCAAGTGAGAGAAATTTTTATCAAAAAGTCACGGATATTTATGCCACCAGCATTGATTATAAAAAAGACGACAAGATGACCAAATTTTTTTTTGCTACTGTGCAAAACAAAATACATTATGCCACGCACGGACAAACCGCCGCTGAAATGATAGACAAAAGAGCGGATAGCAAAAAGCCGTTGATGGGACTGACAAATTTTAAAGGAGATTATATCACCGCCAATGACATTGCTATTGCTAAAAATTATTTATCTGAAAACGAATTAAAAAAATTAAATTTAATAGTGTCTCTTTATCTTGATTTCGCTGAATTGCAGGCAATGGAAAGTCGTCCTATGGAAATGGCTGACTGGATAAAAAAGCTGGACGAATTTTTAAAAGCAAGCGAAAAGAAGTTGTTGGATAATGCGGGAAAAGTAAGCCATGAGCAAGCTATGGAAAAAGCCAATGTAGAATTTGTAAAATACAAAAAAAAGCAAGATAAAAATTATATTTCCGATTTTGATCGCGAAGTTAAAAAATATTTAAATAAAAATTAATTATAATTTTAACATAAACAATCATGAAAATAGTTATTAGAGCCGGCGGCATCGGCACAAGGTTGTGGCCGATGAGCCGTAAAAATAACCCCAAGCAATTTCAAAACGTTGTCGGTGATAAGTCAATGCTCCGAACTACATATGAAAGGATTCAGGGAATTTTAAAGACAAATAAAGATGTTTTTATTTCCATTAATAAAAATTTTATCCGAAGGGCATTGAATGAAATTCCGGAAATAGGCAAAAGTCAGTTAATTATTGAAACCGCTACCAGAAATACCGGTCCGGCAATGTGCCTGGAAGTGTGTTTTTTGGAAAAATTTTGCGACAAAAAAGAGATAATCGCCTCCTTGCCGTCTGATGATTTTATTTCTGATAATTTAGCTTTTCAAGGTTTGCTGGAGTCAAGCGAAAGTTTTCTTTTAAATAATCCCGAATATATTTTAACGCCGGCAATCAGTCCGGATTATATTGATACCGGCTATACTTACTTTAAGGCTGGAAAAAATTTGCAAAAAAATTCTAAAGACGCGATTTATCAAGTGGCGGATATCGCGGAAAAGCCGAATTATGAGCATTGTCAAAATTTGATTAATACCGGAATATATTATTGCCATACCGGCATGTATTTGTGGCAGCTTGAGCACATCAGTAATCTTTTTAAATTTCATCAAAAAGATATGTACGAAAGTTGTTGTAAAGTGGTAGAGCTAACCTTGAAAGATGAATTTGAGAAGGCGGAAAAAATTTATTCGCAACTGGAAAAAATTTCCATAGAAAGCGCGATTACGGACAAAGTTGATAAAATAGCGATGAGTGTTTCCAATAAAATTGGCTGGAGCGATTTGGGAAAATGGCATATTATAAAGAAAATATTAAAGCCTGTTGATGATGAAAATTTAATTAAAGGAAATTGTATAGTTCGTGAAGCAAAAAATAATTTAGTATATTCTTTTGCGCCTAAAAAAATTGTAGTCGTTAACGATGTTAATAATTTAGCCATTATTGACACAAAAGATGTTTTATTTATTTCTTCTTTAAAAAATTCTGCTGACGTAAAAAAAATTATTAAGAAATTAAAAGAAGAAAACAAGGAAAAGTATTTATGAAAAAAATAATTTTTATTATAATATTATTAATTTTACTTGCACTTTGCGGGTTTTATTTTGTATATAATTATAATATTGGCGCGAACAATATTGGAAATAGCGAAAATGTTATTTTTAAGGTCGCGAGCGGAGAGAGCGTAAAGCAGATTGCGGAAAATTTATTTAAGCAAGATTTAATAAGGTCAAAATTTTATTTTTTACTTTATGTTAAAAATCAAGACAAGGAAAACGCCTTGCAAGCAGGTGAATACACTTTGAATTATTCAATGTCAATTAAAGACATTGTTTCAATTTTGGCAAGCGGACGAGCCTTAAGTCGTGAAACAGATGTTAAAATTATTGAAGGCTGGCGTTTGACGGATATTGGAGAATATTTGGAAAAGGAAGGTATATCTACTAAACAAAATTTTTTAAGTTTAACTGAAAGCGCTTTTACGTGGCCTTTTGATTTTGAAAAACCAAAATTATTAAACGGGATTCCAAATAATGTCGGCCTTGAGGGGTTTTTGTTCCCAGATACTTATCGGATTTATAATGACGATAATGAAGCTGTAGTTATAAAAAAAATGATAAATAATTTTGCTGATAAATTTACCGAAAAAATGGCAAAAGACGCGACAAAACAAGGGCATGATGTTTTCGAAATCGTAACAATGGCATCAATTATTGAAAAAGAAGTAAGGAATTATGAAGATATGCGCGTTGTTTCCGGTCTATTCTGGAATCGCATAAAAAACGGACAAGGTCTTGAGTCCTGTGCCACTTTGGCTTATATCATGGGAGTTGATAAGCCTGTTTATTCTCTTGACGATACAAAAATAAAATCAAATTATAATACTTATCAAAATCTTGGTTTGCCTCCCGGACCAATCTGCAATCCTGGATTAAACGCCATAAAAGCGGCAATTTATCCGGTTGATACGGAATATAATTATTTTTTGAGCCGATCTGATAATGGTGAAACCGTTTTTAGCAAAACATATCAGGAGCACTTGCGAAATAAAGCCAAATATTTGCGATAAGATTTGAATAATGGTATAATATCAGTGAGATTTGCGCGCTGATATTTTTTATTTTGCGAATATTTTTTTGTGAATGACCATGGATTTATCATCAATTTATAGTTTTTTTGCCTTGCCAATGGACGAGCAATTATTTCGTTTTTTGGTTTATTTTGGCTGGATACCTATTGCCTGGGTAATTCTTTATGGCGCTAAGG
>JAGLLI010000120.1 GCA_023140595.1 Candidatus Parcubacteria bacterium | reverse complement strand
AAATGTCAAAAGCGGAAGTTACGGATGAAGATATAAAAAAGGCTTTAAGTGAAATATTGGAAATGCGGACAAAAGAAGCCTTGGTTGAGCGCGCAATTAAAACAGAAGACAAAGTTTTGGTTGACTTGCAAATGTTTTTGGATAATGTGCCTATTGAAGGCGGACAAAGCAAAGACACGATAATTATAATGGGCAAGAATTATGTTGTTCCCGGTTTTGACAAAAATCTTTTAGGCGCCAAAAAGAACGAAGTTAAAGAATTTGGCTTGCCTTATCCAAAAGACCATCATATGAAAAATTTAGCCGGCAAAATGGTGGATTTTAAGGTAACAATTAAGGATGTTTATGAGCGAATTAAGTCGGAGTTAAATGACGATTTAGCTAAAAGCTTTGGCTTGAAAAGTGCCGATGAATTAAAAGAAAACATTAAAAAAAGCATAGAAGAGCAAAAGAAAAGAGAAGTTTACGCGCGAGCGGAAAGAGAAATGCTGGAAAATATAGTTGCTAAAACAAAATTCAGCGATATCGCGGAGATGCTGGTTAAGCACGAGGGCGACAAGATGCTGGCTGAATTGGAGCAGACAATCGCGCAGCAAGGCGGCAAGTTTGAAGATTATTTGCAAAGCATCAACAAAAGCAGAGAACAACTTACGCTTGATTTGCTTCCGGACGCTGTCAAACGCGTTAAGACTTCAATGATGATCAGGGCGGTTGCTAAGTGCGAAAAAATAAAAGTCGCTGACGAAGAATTAAACAAGCAAATTGAAGATATGAAAAAACATTACAAAGGCGCGGGCAGCAGTTCTCCGGACGCAAAACAAGCCTTGGCTCAAGCCGATACTCCCGAATACAAATCTTATGTTTATAATATTTTAAGCAGCAGGAAGGTAGTGGATGAGCTTAAAAAATGGAATATAAGCGTTTAACGCAAGCGATATGTTATATATAATTGATGCTAATAATTTAGCCGGCAAGCTGGGGATTTTATTTGAAGATAATTTTGATAAAAAATTGATAGCTATAAGCAAAGACTGGTCAAAAAGGAAAAATAAAATTTATTTGATTTTTGACGGAGTTGATGGCTTGGGAGATAAATATACGGAAGATAATATTACAGTTGTTTACACGCCAAAAGATTCTTATTACGCCTCAGCCGATGACAAAGTGATTGAGACAGCGAAAAAAATATTAGCCAACGAAAAAGAAGAAATACGCGTGGTTACGGATGATTTGGAAATAATTAAAAAAATGGAAAATATTGTTGATAATAAATTTAAAATAATCAGGGCTAGTGAGTTTGCGGAAAAAGTTGAAAAAAATATTGATTTAGATTTTAATCAAAAATTGGAGCTAGATGAAAAAGAAGTTGCGGATATTAATAGTGAATTGTTGAGGATTTGGAAATAACCCCGCCCTTCGCGAAGGGCGGGGTTTTTATGTGCCCGAGGCCGGACTCGAACCGGCACGGTGTCGCCACCAAGAGATTTTAAGTCTCTCGCGTATACCAATTTCGCCACTCGGGC
>JAGLLI010000012.1 GCA_023140595.1 Candidatus Parcubacteria bacterium | reverse complement strand
AAAAGACAGCAAAAAAGACGAAAATTCACAAGAGAATAATGATTTTAAGCAAAAAATCCGCATTAAAATCAAAGCCTTTGATCACAAGATTATTGATCAATCCACAAAAACGATTATTGATACCGCGCAAAGAAGCGGCGCGCAAATCTTTGGTCCGATTCCTTTGCCAACCGAGAAAAAGAAGTATACTGTTAACCGTTCAACATTCGTGCATAAGGACGCAAGAGATCAATATGAAATGAGAACACACAAAAGACTGATTGACATTGTTGACCCATCGGCAAAAACCATTGCGGATTTGACTAACCTTAGCCTTCCAGCTGGAGTTGACGTTGAGATTAAAATGTAATTTTCCTAAGGCTTGCATTATTTGAAAAAATAGTATATGCTAATAAAAGTTATTAGTTATATAAATATTGATAATAAAAATTTTGATTTTTTATACAACTCCGTTTTTTGGATAGTGTATAATAAATTGATAATTTTTTAAAAGGAAACAGAATACTCGCAAAACGAACAAAATTAAACAATTAATATTTTATTTATTTTTTGTTATATTAAAAAGTTACGTTTGCTGGTTTTTTAGGAAGCCGGTTTTTGTTTTCACAAAATTGAATTTATAAATATGAAGTTTATTATAGGGAAAAAAATAGAGATGGCTCAGGTCTGGCAGGGTGAAACAGTTGTTGCTGTTACCAAAGTTGAAGCAGCGCCATGCGTTGTCGTGCAAATTAAGAATATTAAAAAAGACGGTTATACGGCCGTACAGCTCGGTTTTGGTGTTCGCAAGGAAAAAAATATTAAAAAACCGCAAAAAGGGCATTTTAAAAAATTGGGTAATTTTGCTAAATTAAGAGAGTTTAGACTTTCAGAAGAAGAATCGGCAAAGTTAAAGACAGGTGATATGATTGATATTGGTTCTTTTGTAAGCGGAGATAAAATTCAAGTTACATCAACAAGCAAAGGCAAGGGTTTTCAGGGAGTTGTAAAAAGATACGGTTTTAAGGGAACTAAGAAGACCCATGGTAATAAAGACCAGCTAAGAATGCCAGGTTCTATCGGCGCCACCGGACCGGCTCATGTTTTTAAAGGAACCAGAATGGGCGGACGAATGGGCGGAGACAGAGTTACCATTAAAAATTTGGAAGTCGCAGGTGTTGATTTGGAAAATAATATTTTACTGGTTAAAGGACCTGTTTCAGGAGCGCGGAATTCGTTGGTGTTGGTTTCGGGGGATGGAGATCTGGTAGTTAAAAGTGAAACCGTAGAGACGCAAAATGTTGCGTCTGAATCTGAGAAAGAAAAAGAAAGTGAAATTAAAAATGACGATAAAAATGTTGAAGATAAAATTGTAGAGACGCAAAATGTTGCGTCTGAAAAAGAGAAAAATGCTGATACTCCGGAGGAGGTTGAGAAAGAGGTGGTTGAGGCCAAGGAGAAGGTTGATGAAAAAACAAAGAAGTAAAATAGTATATATTAAATTATGTCAACAACAATTAAAATTTATAACCAAAAAGCGGAAACAGTGGGTGATTTGAAGTTGTCTGATAAGGTTTTTGGTGTGGAAACGAATGAGGCTTTGGTGCATCAGGCTATGGTGGCGCAAATGGGTAATGAACGGCAGGTTTTGGCGCATACTAAAGATAGATCTGAAGTTCGCGGAGGCGGGAAAAAGCCTTGGGCGCAGAAAGGAACGGGACGGGCTCGCGCAGGGTCAAGCAGATCTCCGATTTGGAAAGGCGGGGGTGTTACTTTTGGTCCGCGCAGTGAAAGGAATTTTAAGAAAGATATTAATAAGAAAATGAAAAGAAAAGCTTTGTGTATGGTTTTGAGTGATAAAGCGAAAGAAAGCGCTTTGATGGTTTTGGATAAATTTGAAATTAAAGAATTTAAAACTAAAACAGCGGATTTGATGTTGGAAAAACTGGAAAAGAAAATCAGTAAAGATAAAAACAATAAAGCAAAGCGCAGTATACTGGCTATTAATGATAAAAAAGACGAAAAGGCGAAATATTCTTTTAGAAATATAGTCGGAGTGAAGTTAATAAATTTGGATAATATCAATATATTGGATTTGTTAAAATATCGCGATTTGCTAATCAGCAAAGACTGTGTTAAAAAGATTGAGGAAGCGTATAAATAAATTTTTGAATTAAATAAATGAAAATATTTAATAAAATAACCAAAAAGAAATCCGCCGCCGCTGAAGTTAAAGCGGACAAGGAAAAAACAGACAAGCCCGTTGAAGACGCAAAGAAAGTTAAAGACGTTAAAACTGATGCTAAAAAGAGCATGAAAGATTTGTACGCGGGCGAGGCAGGAAAAGTAAAGACAGTGGGCTCTGGAAAAAAAGGAACAAAAGGAAAGACCGCGAGACCGGGAAGAGCCTATAGAATTTTGTCAAAACCGTTGATTACTGAAAAAGCAGGCAATTTGGGCGCGTTGGGCAAGTATTTTTTTGCAGTTGAAAATAGCGCGAATAAGATTGAAATAAGCAAAGCTGTTTTAGAAGTTTACGGGATTAAGCCGGTCAAAGTTAATGTTGTGTCTATGTCCGGTAAAAAAACACGCAGCGGCAAAATTACAGGCAAAAGAAAAGATTGGAAAAAGGCTATTGTAACTTTGCCAAAAGGCAAGAGCATTAATCTTTATGAGGGAGTCTAATAATATATGATTTTGGATTTATGGTTTATGATTTTTATATCATAAATCGTAAATCGTAAATTATAAATCGTAACATGGGAGTTAAAAGAGTAAAACCTACTACACCGGGGAGGCGTCAAGCTAGATTTGATGATTTTTTAGATATTACAAAAACAACGCCGGAAAAGAGATTGAC
>JAGLLI010000119.1 GCA_023140595.1 Candidatus Parcubacteria bacterium | reverse complement strand
CTTCGCTTTAACAGTTAAACTATTTTATAGAATTGGTGCGTGCACCGCGTAGCTCTTAAGCGGCGTAAGCCGCAAGAGCGAAGTGGTGGACCGTAAGGGATTCGAACCCTTGACCCCCTACGTGCAAGGCAGGTGCTCTAGCCAGCTGAGCTAACGGCCCAATAAACGATTAACAACAAAAAACAATTAACCTTTAACCAATATTAGTTAATTGCCGTTTATTTCTTCTAATATTTAGATATTACATTGTTTTTTAAAATTTTGCAAGTAAAAAAATATTAAAAAAATATTGACTTGTTTTGTTTAGCATGTTAGTATATTTCTTAGATAGCTAAAAATAGCTGTTTTTCTTTTGTTGAATAATTTACCAGGGGGTGTAGCTCAGTTTGGTTAGAGCGCTTGCCTGTCACGCAAGAGGTCGCGAGTTCGAGTCTCGTCACTCCCGCATATCGGAACGAGAGACCCTTTGATAGATATTATCGAAGGGTTTTTTGTATGAGATTAGCATTTTTTTGTCTTTCAGCTTGGAGTTCGATAGTAGAAAATTTAAGAGTTCCTGCTTTTCGCTCGGATTCGCATTTTCATAAAGAAAACCAACGTTATCGGCGAGTTCTAAAATTTTTGTGCCGAAAACATAAAAGTTGATATTTGCTTTCGTGTAGAGGCTGATTTTTACGTCTAGACTTTCGACCTCGGACGCGCATTCGGCAAATTTATTTTGATAGAATTCAGGTGTGACTATTTTGTTCAAACGATCTTCGTAAAGAATCGCCATTTTTTCTTCAAGCTGTTTCTTCCTGTCTTCTAAGTTTTGCTTGGTAACGTCTTCTGTGCCACGTTTTAATTCAAAAGCTTTCTTAAGACCCTCAGATATGCTTAACTGCGTTTCTGCCGGCACCTTGAGGCCATTCAGCGACTTCTGCATTTAACGGTCAAGCTCTTTCTCACTAATATTTTTTTATTGGCAGTTTGTGTTGTATTTGGTACAACGATAATAGGTATATTCTTTGCCGGATTTCTTGATTTTCTTTAACTAAAAAAACCGTAATATCAAGCTCGTCAATAGTGACGTAGTCTTTAAAATTACGATATAGCCGGTCTGTTTTTTCAACCAGAATGGTTTTAACATCCGGATTGTCTTTAATGTATTCAATCATCTGCACAAATCCTGTCCTGCCGGCGCTTTTGGCGGTTTCGTCATCCTCAAATTCTTTGACTACTTCAAAATCATTCGCTTTGGCATATTCCTTAAGCAATTTTTTTGAGCTGGGATTGAGTAGCCCTCTTGTTTTTGTTCACGGGATGATACCCGCGGACATAAATTATTTCCTCCTTCATAATTTTTATTTTAGTTTTTTTATTTGCTAAAATTATACCATATTTGTTGAAAATATTAAATAAATGGGATACTAGGAATAGCTTGTCCCGCATCCATTGATTTTGTTGCCATTGGAGCGTTAATACCAAAATCAGCTGTTGTTTCAGTCATTATATCAATGTCTCCCATGTCGCCTCGCAATCCACAACTATTGCCGTAAGATTGCATGTCAGCGCCCTGCTCTAAAAATTCTTTCAGCTCATCATAATCTGTAAATTTTTTAATTTTTGTTTGCGCGTCCAATTGTTCGCCTATATTTTTCGGCAATTCTGTTTTCGCTTGCGGTTTTGTTTTTGGCAAAATTTTTGTTGTTGGCCACGTTTTAGGAAAAATTGAACATCCTCCTAAAACAAGCGTAAACGCCACGATGATGGCGATTGATTTGATTGTTGTTTTGTTCATAGGTTTTTATTAGAGATTTAATTATTTTTGCTAGTTTATTTTTTACAATCTTCCATGCAAAAGAGAATGGTTCTTTTTTGGGTTGTTGATTTTGATCTGAATTTTGAAATGAATTTTGGGTTTGGTTTGACATAATATTGAATTAATTATTTTTAATCTATAAATATAAAAATTAACTTAAACTTTTTTGATAATTCTTTAAAAGAAAAATTGTTTCTTTTTTTAAATTTTCTTTTGCCCAAATTTTATTTTTCTATGAATTTGAACGTGGAAAGGATTTGATTAAAAATTTCTAACGTCTGTTCTCCACCAAATGAATTTAGAATATAAACATTATTATCCTTTTGAAAAACTACTGTTCTTACTTTATAATCAATACACAAACTTTTACAGCTTCCTCTTTCTTCACATTGGATGTCTTTATTTATTTTTATCATTTTTTTTCCATTACACCCTGCTACTACAATATTTGACTCTTTAATACTACAAAAAGAGCATTCTTCTTTTTGTTCATTTCCAGATATAACATTATAACAATTAAGACTTTTTTCTGCTTGTAAAATATTCTCTAGCGAGATGTTTTCTCTAATACTAAGGGATATTTTTGCATCGCCTGATAATATTTCAAGATTATCTATACTAGTTAACTGTCTCTGTTCTCCTTTTTCATTTGTTATAATTTTTCCTACATTAATCTTCCATTCTGAAAAATAATCAAACTCAAACCCAAATTCCTTATTGCGATAAGTCTGCCAGTCGGAAGTGTCCGTATTTTCTTCGTCTTGATAATAATCATCAAATAATTCTATAGAACCTTCTTGATAAAAAGATGGATTTGCCAATCCTGGTAAAAAGACAAACTTATTTTTATTATTATAAATAAATATGCTTGGTATAGTTTTGGAAGTTCCTAATCCAAGCGGATCGGCATAATAAGAACAAGCCTTGATTAATCTTTCATTGCGGATTGCTTGCTTTTGATGCTCGCCATTAAATGGACCGCCATTTTGCTCCGCCTCTATATCTGCAAGTCTAATTCGTTCTAATTCTTCTTCAGAGTAAATAATAGTTGGATTTGCAAGGTCTAATCTGTATACTTGATAATCTGGATTTCCATAATATTTTTCTTTATTCACGACTTTACAATTCTTTGGATCTCTGCCTTCGTTTTTAATAACATCTAAAATTGCGTCTTCAATGGTTTGATTAGCCTTTTTTGTAAACAGCGAGATATACTCAATATTATCAGAATTAAGATAATGATAAATTATCTGATTATTTTCAACAACCAATTTTTCTTTAAATTCAACTGACGAATAGTCAAATTTTATTCCTAAATTTTTATTTATAAAATAGTTGTTTTGATTATCTTTTTTTCCTTCTTTAACCTTCTCGCATTTCCCATTTTCACATTTGCAAATATGCTGAGGTTTTTCTAAGCATCTCTCGCAAAAAATATTATTATCAACCATTCTCTTAAATCTTTCTTCCTCTATTTTTTTGGCTTCTTCCAATGGAAGACATTTATATTCCTCTATTGAAGTATCACAGGGAAAGCATATATTAGAGCCTGTATAAGCAAGTTTGCAAGTAGAATCAATTTTACATTGAGCTTCAATAACAGGATTTGTAATCGGCAAATCTATACTGCTTGGCGGAGCAATATCATATCTCGCAATCAAATACCCTCCTCCAATAATAACCGCTCCCAGCGCGATAAAAATTAAAACAATTACAGGTGTTTTAAGAGTCATAAGAAAAAAGGGCTCTTTTTTAAGCGGTTGCTCTTGATTTTTGTTTTGTTCCTGATCTGAATCTGAATCCTGGTTAAAATTTTGAATTTGATTTTGCATAGGTTTGATTTTAAAAAATAAAAAATATTTAAAAAACCGCAACTTTGCCCTTAGCCTACAAACAAAACCAAGGTATTGCTGTTATATTGTCGGCTATTTTTTCTTTTCTTTCTCCCATAGTAATCACGTATCCATGCCCCGCTATATTTTTATAATCATTTAAAAAACTTTTTAATCCTTTGATTTTGCTTAAAGAAATATTTTTAGATGCCTTAATTTCTATTGGAATAACTTTAGCCCCCATATCTATTACGCAATCAACCTCGGCTCCGGCTCGCGTGCGCCAATAATTTATTTTATAATTTTTATTTAAAGCCCTTGTTCTTCTGACAATTTCTAACATAACGGCATGCTCAAAAAGAATTCCTTTTTGGGCGTTTATCATTTTTTTTTCCAATGGCAATCTCGCTAAAGCGTTTCTAACTCCCAAATCAAAAAAATAATAACGAGACGAAGACATAATTCGCTTGCGGGCATTTTTTAAAAATGGATCCACGCGTTTCGCAACCAAGGTATCTTCTAAAATATTATAAAATTCTTTAATGGCAGGCTGACTCACTCCTGATTGCCAGGATAATTTTGAAAAATTCGGAGAAGTGCCTGACTCCAAAGCCGCTAATTCTAAAAATCTGGAAAAAGCTCCGATTTTTCTACTTAATGCTTCTGCCCTAATTTCTTCTTCTAGATAAATTTCCGAGTATGACCTTAATAAGCTTTTTCTTTCGCTTTCGGGCTCAGTAATTATTCGCGGAAGTGAGCCGTAAATCAAAGCTTCTTCAAAAGAATAAATTTTATTTTTATTAACATTTTTTATCTTAAACGAATCAATATAATTTTCTTTAATTAATCCTGCTTCTCCCCACAAAAATGGATCCAAATAAAAATGCCTTACTCTTCCCGGAAGCAAATTAACGCCCGCTTTTCTTAATTTTCTAGCCGAAGAACCGGTTAATATAAATTGAGCTTTTTTATTGTCAATTAAATATTGCACCGCGTCAAAAATTTCAGGAATTTTTTGCGCTTCATCAATGAATACTATTGGTTTTATTTTTTCTGCTTCTATAGTTTTGATAAGCAGTCCCGGATCGGATTCTAAATCTATTCTAACACTGGGATTTTGCAAAGGAAACCTAAGCACATTTTTTTCTTTTCGCAAGCAAAAATCAACCAAAGTGGTTTTACCAACCTGTCTTGGGCCCAAAATAAGGCAAGATTGCTTTTTCTTAATAACAGTGGCAATTTCCTTATCTAAATATCTAAACAATACTTTATTTTTACCTTGCATATTTAAAGTATATATTATATTTAATTTTTTGTCAACACCGAAAAACTTTTTACTAATCTTAGTTTAATTATCTAACATAACAATATTCATGCCTTATACGTTTTGCGTTGCCAAGGCTGCAGAGAATTTCGTATGGGATTGTATTAATTTGATTGGCAAGATCATGCGCTGAATTAGAATATTTGCCGCTTTGCCCGATAATTATAACTTTATCGCCTGCTTTTGTTTTCTTGCCTGCTTTTAAGCAAAATTGATCCATGCTAATTCTGCCTAAACTTTGTGTTTTTTGCCCGTTCATGATTGGCGTTAACTTATTGCTTAAGCCCCTGTTTAAACCGTCGGCGTATCCGATAGGAGCAATGGCAATGCGCTCCCCTTGCTTTGCGCTGTATGTTCTGCCATACCCCACGGAATATCCTTTTAAATATGTTTTGATCATAATAATTTTTGTTGCCAACTCCATAATCGGTTTTAATTTTAAAGACAAGCCGTTTCCATATCGCTCGGGATAACCGTATGTTGCTATGCCGGGGCGTATCATATCAAACAGGCTTAATGGATATTCAAGCGTGCCCGCGCTATTTGCCGCGTGAAAGATTATATTATTATTTCGCGCGACAACAAATATTTGTTTTCTTAATTTTGTAAAAATTTTTATTTGCTGTTTTGTGTAAATAGATTGTTTTGAATTATTTACATCCGCTACAGAAAAATGAGTCATAACTCCGGTTAAATGAACATTTTTATATTTATTAATTTCCTTAATAAACGAAAGCGCGTTTTTTGCAAATACGCCAAGACGACCCATGCCGGTGTCAATATTAAGATGAATATTTATAATTTTTTTTTGTTTTTTAGCTTCCGTGTTTAATTTGCGCAACAAACTTTTATCAGATACTGCTTGTTCAATGTTGTGCTTTACAATATAACTGATTTGATCTGATTTCAAAAATGATTGCGCTAAAATAAGGATTGGCGTTTGAATATCAGCCTTTCTTAATTCATACGCCTCTTCAAAATGCGCGACTCCAAAATAATCACAAAGTTGTTTTTTTTCCACAAATTTTGCAATTGGAATCATGCCGCTTCCATACCCATTGCCTTTAACCGGGAAAAGAAATTTTAATTTCTTTCGCGACTTTGCGTTAGCAAAAGCATGAAGTTTTTTTATGTTTGATTCAAGCGCAAATAAATTAACTTTACAAATTCCAGTCGGGTGCGGGCATAGTTCTGTCTCTATCTTATTATAATGATTGATAATTTTATGCATACAGTTTGCGCGTCAAATCTTTTTTGTTAAATCAATCCTAATCTATAAATTTGAAAGTGGAGAGGATTTGATTAAAAATTTCTAATGATATTTCTCTATCATCTTCACAAATTTCTACTCCAAAAGTATAGAATTTATTTTCTTTTTCTATTCCTCTCCACTCAATATGACAAGAATAAATTAAATTTAACGCACTATATCCTTTGTAATTACCAATTATTATTTCATGGACACCATAAGTTGTTCCCATAGCATCCCTTTTTTCAAGCCACTCCTTAAAAAGCAGTCTTTCTGGATTTTCCCAAACTCCGAAAGCAAAATGTCCTCCACTTTTAATTCTAAAACTAGGATTTCCTTTACTGCCTCTTTCAAAAACACTATCTGGAAAAATTTCAACCATATTTTTTGAATATTTCACTTCATACCCAAACTCCTCATTCCGATAAGTCTGCCAGTCGGAAATATCGGCATCAATTCCTATATAACTATACTCACAATTCTGATTAACGCACTGGCAGCCATAATCAGAATTAGGCGCTTCGCAATCAAGTCCTGTATATATACACTCTTCATTTTTTGAAATACATTCACAACCGCATTCTAATTTGCAATCGCTGTCAAATTCGCATGATCTATCGCATGGATCATCGCCTTGTTTATCGTCAAAAAAATCTAACGCGGCATTTTGAGCGCAAGTTACTTCTTCTTTAACCTTCCCGCATTTCCCATTTTCACATTCGCAAATATGCTGAGGTTTTTCCAAACATCTCTCACAAAAAATTTTATCATCAACCATTCTCTTAAATCTTTCTTCTTCTATTTTTTCAGCCTCTTCCGATGAAAGACATTCATATTCCTTTATTGAAGTATTGCAAGGAAGACACACATTGGAACCCGCATAAGCAAGTTTGCAATCAGAATCAATTTTACATTGAGTTTCTCTCACTATGGGTATTATTTTATTATTTGTTTCATTTTTGCCGTAATTTCCAATAACATACACCCAGCCACCGACAATAACCGCAGCCAGCGCCGTAAAAACTAAAACCGCTAAAAGCGTTTTAACGGAAATAAAAGAAAAAGGCTCTTTTTTTGACAGTTGATTTTTGTTTTGATGCTGTTCTGAGTCTAAATTTTGATTTGAATCTTGAATTTGATTTTTCATAAATTTTTAATTAAAAACATTCTTTTATAAAAATAATTCTTGTAGTTATTTAAAAACTACAAAATCTTATCCTACCCCTTTCTTTTCCGTCCCAAATGCTTATAAGCCAAATCCGTGGCGACGCGGCCGCGGGGAGAGCGGTCAATAAAACCGAGCTGCATTAAATACGGCTCATACACTTCTTCAATCGTTGCGGTGTCTTCGCCGGTTGTGGCGGCGATCGTATTTAAGCCGACAGGTCCGCCGTTGAACTTATCAATAATAATTTCCAAAATCTTTCTGTCAATCCAGTCAAGCCCAAGCTCGTCAACTTCCAGCATGTTAAAGGCGTCAAAACATAATTTATCTTTAATTATTCCGTTACCGCGAACCTCTGAATAATCCCGTACTCGCCGTAAAAGGCGATTGGCAACGCGCGGCGTTCTCCTGGAACGTGTCGCAATTTTTTCCGTGGCATTTGGCTCAATATCAACATTTAAAATTCCGGCACTGCGCGTAATAATTTTTTCAATGTCCAAATCTTCATAAAAATCCAGATGATAAATTAAACCGAAGCGATCGCGAAGCGGCGCTGACAAAAGGCTCATTCTGGTTGTAGCGCCGATTATGGTAATTCGCGGCAAATCAATCCGCAATGTTCGCGCCGAAGGGCCTTTGCCGATTATAATATCCAAGGCATAATCCTCCATTGCCGGATATAATATTTCTTCAATTGATTTATTCAAACGATGTATTTCATCTATAAACAAAACATCGCCTTCTTGCAAATTAGTAAGAATTGCCGCCAAATCGCCGGTTTTTTCAATTGCCGGTCCTGAAGTGATTTTTATATTAGCTCCCATTTCATTGGCGATAATATAGGACAAAGTGGTTTTCCCAAGTCCTGGCGCCCCATAAAGCAGGGTATGCTCGATTGTCTCCTTTCTTTTTTGAGCCGCTTCCATGGCAATTTTTAAATTTTCTTTTACTTTATTCTGCCCGACATATTCATCTAAAATTTTCGGGCGCAAAGTAACTTCAATTTCACTGTCGTCGTTTTTTTCCTTGGCATCTATTATTCTATTTTTATCATTATTTCCCATAAAAACTATATCTATTTTTTAAATTTATCAACAGTAATCCTGATAATATTTTTTGTATCAGCGCTAAAATCCGCTCCCAACATCAATTCTAAAAATTAACGATATTAAAGCCTGAATAATAACACCCGTTAAAAATATCCCAAAGCTCCTGCACTTTTTTCTTAAAAACCGTCCTATCTTTAACGTGCCTATTTCTAAAAAAACAATGGCTGTTTTTTATGTGTTTTTTATGGATTATAAGAATGATAAAGCGAAAAAAATAAAATGCCGGTTCCGATAATGGAAATTAATAAGCCGATTTTAAAATTAAACAGCATGGCGATAAATCCGTAGCCAAGTAAAAATATGCCAAGGCAAATTAAAACTATTTTTAAAGCTATTTTTTTCGCCTTGCGCTGTTTTTCTAGAATTTGTTCTTGAATTTCGTTTGGCATAATATTTTTTATTATTACATCTTCAAGCTATCCTCTTTCTTATTAACCGCGATAGTGGTTTTAATTACAGTGTCAGGGATTAAGGATATTGAGTCAATTCCGCATTCAACCAAAAATGTGGCAAAATCGGGAAAGTCGGACGGGGCTTGACCGCAGATGCCGACTTTGGTGTTGGTTTCTTTGCCGACCTGAATTAAATATTTAATTAAAGTTTTTACTGCTTCATTTTTTTCGTTTGATACGCCGGCAACCTCCAAAGTTCCGCCAGCGTCGCGGTCAATTCCGAGCGTTAGCTGTGTTAAATCGTTAGAACCGACTGAAAAGCCGTCAAACTCTTTGGCAAATTCATGCGCCAAAACAATGTTAACCGGAATTTCAGCCATTACGTAAATCTCCAAACCATTTACTCCTTGTTTTAATCCGTGCTTCGCCATAATTTGTTTTACTTTTTTACCCTCTTCAACAGTTCGGCAAAATGGAATCATAATTTTTAAATTTGTTAAACCCATATTATCGCGCACTTTTTTTAAAGCCTGACACTCAAGTTCAAAAGCCGGTAAAAACTTTGGCGAATAATAACGGCTTGCTCCGCGCCAGCCGATCATCGGGTTGGATTCAATGGGCTCATACTCTCTGCCGCCGATTAAATTCGCGTATTCATTGGATTTAAAATCTGACAAACGAACAATTACATCCTTTGGATAAAACGCGGACGTGATCATTGCAATACCTTCCGCAAGCTTATCAACAAAAAATTGCTTTTTATTTTTGTGTCCAATAGTAATTTCATCTATTTGTTTTTTTATTTTTGCGTCTTTAATTTTCGCGTAATTCAAAAGCGCCAAAGGATGAATTTTAATGTAATTATTAATAATAAATTCCAAGCGAGCCAATCCTACGCCGTCATTTGGAATAAACGAATCTGTAAAAGCTTGATCAGGCTCGCCGACATTCATCATGATTTTGGTTTTAGGGCGCTTTAAATTTTTAATGCTGGTTTTATTGATTTTAAACGGCAATATTCCCTCATACACAAAACCCTCCTCGCCTTCAGCACAACTTGCCGTAACATTGGAATTATTTTTAATTTTTTTGCTTCCCTGCTCAGTGCCGACTATGCATGGAATTCCCATCTCTCTGGAAATTATCGCGGCATGGCAAGTGCGTCCGCCTTTGTCCGTAATAATCGCGGAAGCGATTTTCATAATCGGCTCCCAATCCGGATCGGTCATATCAGTCAAAAGCACTTCGCCGGGCTTGAATTTTTTAATATCCTTAATATCCATAATCCGATTTACCTTTCCCGAACCGATTTTACTGCCAACGCTTTGTCCTCTGATTATTATCTTGCCACGCTTTTCCAGTTTATACTTTTCAATTATATTAACATCTTTCTGACTTTGCACCGTTTCCGGACGAGCTTGAATTATATAAAGTTTTTTATCCTTGCCGTC
>JAGLLI010000118.1 GCA_023140595.1 Candidatus Parcubacteria bacterium | reverse complement strand
ATTTTTTTTTGCGGTTTGCCGATTTTATACTCTTGAATCCAAATTTTACCGCCAGTGTGAATTTCAGCTTTCATATAGGAGCTAAGAGCGTTAACAACTGAAACGCCAACGCCGTGAAGTCCGCCGGACACTTTGTATCCGCTTGCTTCCCCGCCGAATTTACCGCCGGCATGAAGTTTTGTCATAACCGTCTCCAAGGCGGATACCCCTGTAACTTTATGGATGCCAACCGGAATTCCGCGTCCGTTATCGGTAATTCGCGCCATGCCGTCATCAAGCAGAGTGATTGTAATGGTATCGGCATGTCCGCCCATAGCTTCATCCAGACCGTTATCAACCACTTCCCAAATTAAGTGATGCAACCCTGCTGACGCGGTTGAGCCAATGTACATGCCAGGCCTTTTTCTTACAGGATCAAGCCCCTCCAGGACGGTAATAGAATCAGCGCCATAATTTGATTTAACTGTTTTTTTTATTGATTTCTTTTCAGGCATAAAATAAAATTATATCTAATATTAGTAATTAAAAATTTAAAAACACCCAGTATTAGGGCAGTTTTGTTATTTATATCTTAGCAAAAAAAATAACCTTTTGCAAGGGTTTTTTACTTTTTCTACTTTTTTCTACTTTTTTCTTTACTTTTTTTAAAAAATGTATTAATATATAATCAATCAACCGCCAGATTGGTGGTTTTTAGTTATTTTGTTAAAAATTTCGCAAAACAACAATTCGGAGGTCGTCTAACGGTAGGACAGCTGGTTTTGGTCCAGTCAATCGGGGTTCGATTCCCTGCCTCCGAGCCACGAAAAATGCCCAAGGGCATCTCGTGGCACGCCACATCAAAAGTTGGCGTGTCACAACATTATAAGGTGAAAATTTAAAAAGCATTTTTACGTGAGCCACGTAAAATAGATTCGCTATCTCGTGGCGCGCCACGTGGTGACGAAGTCACTTTACGTGGCAGGAACGTGAATTACGCACAGGCTTGCCATATAAAAGAACGCACGTTAAATCGTTTAGAAGCGTCATACACAAAAACACGTCTTTATCAGACGTGTTTTATGTTATACTATAAATGTTATTATTTTAAGAAAAAAATATGTTTTACGTATATCTTTTTAGAATGCCAACAAGATAAGTCTTGGTATATCGGCTATACTTCCGACTTAAAACGGAGGATAAACGATCATCAAAATGGATATGGTTGCCGCACTACTTTTTTGAAGAATAATTGGAAGTTGATTTATTGTCAGAAGAGCGACAGCTGTTGCCGGCGAAGTATTAATCACAAATAGAGGCAGAATAATAGAGATTGATGAGATAGTATTATGTATTGATGATTAAGCATATTGAGACTATGTTTTTATCAATGTTTGGTAATATAATTATATCATTAGTAATTTTAAAATAGTTTCGCACTGACAGGCAACATGAGTGCTTATTTTTTTGTGATTTTTTTAAACAATTGTATTGGTAAATTTTTAAATATATTTTTTAACTATGGCTATCATGACCTATGGATTCAGATCAGCTAATCGCAATATGGACAGTGAAAAAACGGCTATTAAAACATTCATACATATTTTCGGACACAATCCGGAGACTGCGCTGGAGTGGGATACGGTAAGAGCAATTGCTTATAGTGGGAGCGATAGATAGGGCAATGTTAGGACACATTTGTTGGTTAACTCAGGAATTATAATAACATTAGTATTATTTTTGAAATAGATTCTAACATCGTAACACCACCCGTGCATGGAAGTAAAAGCAGCTTTGCGAGAACCTGTTTTTTTGTTATAATTAATTACGTGTACATTTAAATATACATTAAGATGTATACGTAAAAATATTAAATTATTAAATTATGCGCAGAAAATTAAAAAACAAAGAAATTCGTAAAATTTATTCCCATGGCAATAGTTTGGGTGTTACTTTGCCTAGAGAAATATTGGACGAGCTTAGGTGGCGGAAGGGGCAAAAGCTCGTTGTAAAAAAAAACGAGGTAAGGGGATTTTGATTAGTGATTGGAAAAAATAGATTAAGCATTTCGCCGGAAACAGAATGTTGCATTTTGGATTAGAATTTAAGTAACGAGAGTGCGGAGAGCTGACTTTTAGTCTTTAAATTTGGTATATTAAATAAGTATTAAATAAAATTACAAGGAG
>JAGLLI010000117.1 GCA_023140595.1 Candidatus Parcubacteria bacterium | reverse complement strand
GCCTTGCTTAAATACTCCCTCGCAATATCCATCTCTAGCGCGCTTTCCGAATTAAAAGACGCCAAAATTTGCAGAGCGGTTTTGTTATCAGTTTTTAATAATTCCCGATAGCGCGCTTCAATATCATTTCCATTTTTAATTTTAGTCCCCTTAAAAGCGTTTTGCCATTTTTTAATTTGCTCATCTCTTAAACTGCTTTTATAATTCTGAAAATTAAAAGAATAGGAATGCGCTTTTTCAATTCGCTTGGCAATCATATTTTGAATATTATTTTCCACCACATTATCAAACTGCCATACTTTTTCTTTGTATTGCTTTTTAGTAATTTTTTCTTTTTTTAACCGCTCGTCTAATTTTTTAATTTCCTTTTTTCTTTTCTCGCTAAACTTTTCTTTCAACTTCTCGGTTGTTTCAAAAATAATTCTTTGTTTTAAACGAGGATCAATCTGTTTTATCCATTCCGCAGGAACTGCAAAACTGTTTTTCGTTTTTGGCGGAATTTTGCCGCGCTTTACATATTTGGTAAATAATTCCAAAACTTCCGGAATCTGACAGCCAATGATTTCTTTTCTGTTCACGCCCATTGAATAGCCGTCATTTGTAATTTTATAATACCAAATATTTTTGGTTGGTTCTCCTTTTTCAAAATAAAGAATAGAAGTTTTCGCGCCTTGCCCGTTCTTGCTGACAAACACGCCTTGCGGCAAACTGATAATCGCGCGCGAATTGCATTCCTCGATCAATAACTTGCGCATTTCTTTCGCCGGCTCATTATCCCAAGTCAAAAATCCTTCCGAAACCACCACCGCGCACCGTCCGCCATTTTTTAGATGATTAAACATCAGCTTTACAAAAAGCGTAGTGCTGTCTGTTTTCGGATATTCTTCCCAAACTTTTGGATAAGCCGGCTGGTCAAGTTTGGCGCCAAAAGGCGGATTGGCGATAACCACCGATTTTGTTTCGCTATCACCGCCACGAACATTTTTTATTCCCGCGTCAATTCCTGGATCAAACAAATCCAAAGAATCGCCTTGTTCAATGTTCGCCGGATTAAGCCCACGGATATATAAATTGATCGCCGCCATTTTGCGTATCATTCCAAGATATTCTATGCCGGAAATGCCAATACGATAAAAAGTGTTAGCAATATTTGTTGAAGGCGTATCTGCTTCGTATTTTTTCGTGTAAGCATTTAAATATTTTTTAATTTCTTTGTGAGCTTTATCGCCAGGCCAATCACCATCTTTTTTAACTTTTTCTAAAACATATTGAAACGAATCAAATAAAAACCCGCCTGTTCCGCAGGCAGGATCAAAAATAATATCTTTAAAATCAGGGTCAGCCATCACAACCATCATTTGGCGAATATGATCAGGAGTTCTAAAAAGACCTACATCTTTTGTGCCGCCCTGTTCTGATAAAGCCGACTCAATCGCGTCGCCCAATAAATCTGTTTTCAAAAGCAGCGTTTCCTCAATATCGCTCACTAAGCCCAAAATCTCATTAAGATTTCCATTTTTAACATTATTAGTAAAACTTGATTCTGAAAAAACTTCTTCAATTAAAACAAGCTGATCTTGAACTTTTTGCGGAAGATTTTTATTTTTATAAACAATTCTGGCTTTGCTAAGAATATTCCCATAAAAAGGAAATATTTTGTGGTTTATCGCAATTAAAGCCTGATTGCCATTAAGAGGCAAAAGATCTGAAAACAACAATGCGTCACTATCGCCGTTAAATAATTTTCTAAGAGATTTAAATTCATCGTCCCTTTTAACCTTAACTTCAAAAATTCTCAAAAGCAGTAGCTCGATAATATATTCAACACGCTGAACGGGCGTGCCAGCAGGACGCAATTTACTATGCAATGCTTTTAAAATGCTATTAGTTTTATTGTCAGTATAATGCACTGTTGAACGACCCATAAAATTTATTTTATTAAATCATCAACGCCAACCTCTAAGGCTCTGGCGATTTTAGTTAAAGTTTCAATGGTAGGATTAGGATTTACGCCGGATTCAACATTAACAACAGTATTTAATGATAAATCCGCAAGCTTAGACAGACGATCCTTAGAGATGCCTTGCTTTTGTCTTATTTTTTTTAGATTTTTTGCTATTTTAGGAGGAGGACTGGTTTTTGTCATAATTTTTATAAACGTTCTATGTACATTTTAATATATCTATTTTAATGATAAGCGATAATAAAAAATATGTCAAGAATACTTAATTACCATTCACAAGCCACACCATCCAAATCACTATCCAAATTATGGACATCATACCCGACTTTTTTCATACAGCATTCATACTTTTCACGCGCCTCACGGCGCGTTTTAAAGTCCGCGCAATTATAACGGTCAGACCGGCAAGAGCAGACTGTGTTGGTTTTTTGTTCCGAGATTATTTGCTCCGAGGCCTGGCCAACAGTGCAGCCGGTTAAAACCAAGAGTGGAATTAGAATTATTAATCTGAACATAAACATTAAAATGATTATTTTATCTTTTTGTTAATACAATAATT
>JAGLLI010000116.1 GCA_023140595.1 Candidatus Parcubacteria bacterium | reverse complement strand
CCAAGAGTAATTTTACGAAAATAGCCTGGTTTGTTGTTTCTCTGTTACGCGAAAAACCAAACAAAACCGCAACAGAAAAGTTCTTTTAAGTTTTAGTGAAAATCCAAGAACATAAAATTCACCTAGCCCAAGATTATTACACCCGCCAGCGAATTATTGGGCCGTCATTCGCGGCAGATGGTTATGGCCGTTTAGGCGATAACTGGCGCAAGGACAGGCATGCTAAAAGCAGCCTTAACCTTTGCTAGTACATTTTTTGTTGCACTTATATTTTTCCGAATGGATTAGCGCGATACTCGGAAGTGCGCGTTTCGAATACAATTAGATAGGCTTACTATCGAAGCCCTGCATCCCCATGTTATCGGCTTCGCCGACCCGCGACTACGAATACCGTAGAACGGCACACGTGCGGGACATGCGAATAAGTATTTGGATTATATTCTTTGTTTTGTTAATGTACGCATCTGTCTTTCAATATCCCGTTTTTTAATCGTCTCTCGTTTATCATGTTTTTTCTTTCCTCGTCCGATTCCGAATTCCAGTTTTATTAAATTATGTTTAGTATATATTTTAATCGGCACTAAAGTCAAGCCCTGCTCTTGTTTTTTTCCGATTAGATGCGTAATTTGTTTTTTCTTTAACAATAATTTTCGCGGTCTTTCCGGATCGTAACTGTCAATTGTGGTGGCTTTTTTATAAAGCGGGATAAAGGCGTTAGTCAAATACATTTCAGGGGAATTATTATTGGGTTTAATGGTCACATAAGACCCTTTAAGGCTGATGTGTCCGGTTTTAATTGATTTTACTTCATAACCGAATAAAACAATCCCGGCTTCATAAATGCCGCTGATTTCGTAATCATACCGCGCTCGTTTGTTTATTGCTAATGTTGGCATATTATTTTAACATCATACTATAAAATACAACTAAAAATTGCTAATCTCATACAAAAAACCCTTTGACATAATACATCAAAGGGTTAAGTGTTCCGTTGTGCGGAGGCTACGGGACGATTTTAGAATTCTGGATTGGGTGGAGGTTTGGGAAGAGTTGCGGTATTCTGGATGCAGTATTGAGGAATTATTAAACAGAAAAAAATGACAAAAAGTAAATATTGACATATCCTATGTATGATATCATAAATATATCCAGAAGTCAATTCGTTGTTATACCCCATAACTAATGTTACCGAAACCATAGTGTATTTCAAGGATGGCAAATATATTTATTTTATACAAAATAAAATTGCAGAAGCAGATTTTAAAACTTTCAAAACTTTGGATTATTATTATGCGAGAGATAAAAATTATATTTATTATAAAGATAAAATTATAGAAGGAATTGATTCAAATAGCTTTGAAATTTTAGATGATGAATATTCTAAAGATAAAAATTATATTTATATGAATGAAAAAAAAGCGCTAGATTTTGATCGTGATACTTTTGAATTGTTAGGAGCTGGTTATGTAAAGGATTGTTATAATGTTTATCGTTTGTCTCGCAAAATTGAAGGCGCAGATCCATCTACTTTTAAATTTTTTTATGCTTGGTATTCAAAGGATAAAAATAATGTATACGAGGAGGATAAAATTTTAGAAGGAGCGAATCCTGAAACTTTCAAAGCCTCTGAGCCCTTCAAATTTATAGACTAAATCTGACAACATAGTTTAATAATATATACCGTAAGTAAGAATATTTATTACTTATAGATTATATTGTAAAAATGGACAATCTTTTATTAAAACTTTACCAATCTTCCAAAACTGTTTTAACAACAAAAGAGATTGTTTTGCCGTGGAAAGAAAATAATAAAAATAACCTTAAAAGCAAAGGCTCTAGACTAGCAAAGGTAACTATGATATACTATTTTTATGCTAATCAGAGCAAAAATTTCTAAGTATAAATTAAAAAAAATAATTATGCGTTTAATCAATAATTTAATAAAAAGCGGAACTTTAAAAGCTTCGCGAATTATAAGCGCGTTTAAAAAGATAAAACGTGAAGATTTTGTTTTATCGGAAAATAAAGATGCGGCGGAGATTGACGCTCCTCTTTCTATTGGTTTTGGACAGACCATATCCCAGCCGACAACTGTGGCTTTTATGTTTGAATTGCTTCAGCCGGAATTGGGAGATAAAATTTTAGATGTCGGCAGCGGTTCCGGTTGGACAGTGGCATTGTTATCCGAGATTGTCGGAGAACAAGGTAACGTTTACGGTATTGAAAGGATTGAAGAATTAAAACAATTTGCCGAAACCAATGTAGACAAATATGATTTTATTAAAAAAGGGGTTGCGCGAATTTTTTGTTCTGATGGATATAAAGGATTTCCTGAATTCGCTCCGTTTGATAAAATTATAGCAGCCGCAACAGCCGAATCGGTTCCGAATGATTTATTAAAACAATTAAAAATCAACGGGCGATTAGTTATGCCAATCGGCAAGCAGGATGAATCGCAGGATATTGTTGTTATTGATAAAATCGGTAAAAATAATTTTAAAGAATTTAGATATTCAGGATTTGTATTCGTGCCGTTAGTAAAAAATTAAATATAATTAATGAATAAAAAATACAAATTATCAGATTTTGATTATAATTTACCAAAAGAATTAATCGCTCAAGAACCGACAACGCCGCGAGATTATTCGCGGTTGCTTTTATTGGAAAAAGAAACAGGGGAAATTGTTCATAAACGTTTTTATGATATAGTTGATTATTTTAAGAAAGGCGATTTGTTAGTAATGAATAATTCCAAAGTAATGCCCGCGCGTTTAATCGGCAAAAAAGAAACAGGTGGAAAAATGGAAGTTTTTTTGCATAAATTCATCAAAGAAAATAATTGGCAATGTTTAATCGGCGGACGTGGAGCGCGCCCTGGTTTGGAAATATTTTTTAGTGAAGATTTAAAATGTAAAGTTTTAAAAAATAATAATGACGGCACTTGGGATGTAGAATTTAATATGGAGCATGGCGAGATGATGAAGGTTGTGGGGAAAATCGGGCATGTTCCGTTGCCGCCGTATATAGATCGGATTTCGGATTTCGGATTTCGGATTTCGGATAAAGATGATTATCAAACTGTCTACGCGGATGACAAAAAAATTGGTTCGGTGGCGGCTCCGACAGCTGGTCTGCATTTTACGCCGGAGTTGTTGCGGAAATTGAAAGACAAGGGCGTGCAGATTGAATATATAACTTTGCATGTCGGGCTTGGGACTTTCGCGCCGGTTAAAATTGATGATATAACTAAGCACAAAATGCACGCGGAGTTTGTTGAAGTTTCATCTGGTACTTTAAAAAAATTAAGAAAAGCAGTAAATGAAAATAGAAAAATTATCGCAGTCGGAACAACTTCAACAAGAACACTGGAAGCCTTTTCTGAAGTAATTCAAAGTTCACCCGTCAAGCGAGCACAGGCAAAATTCACCCGTCAAGCGAGCACAAGCAAAATTCAAAATTATTCTGATTGGGTGGACATTTTTATCTATCCCGGCTATAAATTTAAAATTATTGACGCTATGATTACGAATTTTCATTTGCCAAAGTCAACGCTGTTAATGCTTGTGTCCGCTCTGGCGGGAAAAGAAAATATTGACAAAGCATATAAAGATGCTATAAAAAATAAATATCGGTTTTATAGCTATGGAGACGCGATGTTTATTATTTGATTTATGACAAAATCAATTAAAATAAATATACCAAATATTTTAAGCATTTTGAGAATAGTTTTTATTCCGATAATTATTTACGCTTATTTTTTTCTGCCTATTCAATTATTTTTAATATTATTTTTTATTACCGCGATAACGGATTTTTTAGACGGTTTTTTAGCAAGAAAATTAAATCAAGTTACAAAATTAGGCACTGCATTAGACGTAGTTGCCGATAAATTATTTGTTTTTTCTTTCTTTTTGATTTTAATTTATCAATACAATATATCAATATTTGTTATTTTATTAATGTCTGCTAAAGACATTGTTATTATTATCGGCAGATTATTGTTTTTTCAGAAATTTAAAAATATTAAAGCAATAACCGCGCTGCCTGCGAACTATTTTACAAAAATTACCACCACTCTGCAAATCATAACAATAATCAGCGCCGTGTTGTCTTTTTATTCCCAAATATTTATAGTGGCAACTATTTTTATGAGCGCAATAACCGCTGTTAATTATATTATCAGCGGTTATAAATTGTTAAAAAATAATAACAAATAATCATTTTCTTTATGTTTTTATTTATTATAAAACTTATTTATTTTATGCTGCCGGCTTATTGCGCCAATATGGCACCGGTAGTGTTTAAAAAATATTTGCCCTTTTTAGATGTTCCGGTTGATTTTGGCAGGAAAATAAAAAATAAACCCATATTTGGCAGTACTAAAACATTCAGGGGTTTTTTTGTAGGGATTTTATCAGCAATTTTGATTGTATTTTTACAAAAATTCTTGCTGGATTATTCTTTTTTTGAAAAAATATCCATAATTAACTACAAAGAATATAATTTTATTGTTATCGGTTTTATTTTTGGATTTGGCGCTCTTTTCGGCGATTTAATGGAAAGTTTTGTAAAAAGAAGAATAGGAAAGTCCTCATCTGAATCCTGGAAAATTTTTGATCAATTAGATTATGTTGTTGGAACTTTATTATTTATTTCTATTGTAGTTGGACTGAATATTGCTCAAATTTTAAGTATTACGTTTTTAAGTTTAATATTGACAATCATAGCGAATCAAATTGCGTGGAAAGCAGGTCTTAGAAAAGAAAGGTGGTAATAAGATTTAAAATTATTTGACTTTTTTCACAAATTCAGGCTATACTAAAATCAGTAAATTAATAAATCAAAAATATCTACTATGTCAGTACCAAAAAAGAGAAGAACCTCAAGTTCGGTTGGAAGACGACGTTCCCACCATGCCCTAGGCGAGGTTAGTTTAATTGAATGTCCGGAATGTAAAAACGCGCTTGTGCCGCATCAAACATGCGCTATTTGCGGATACTATAAAGGAAAAGAAGTTATTAAAATAAAAGAAAAAAAGGCAAAGAGCAAATAGGGCGCTCTTTGTTTTTTATTTATTTCAAAAACATGTCTAACCGCCATCTAGCCAGAACAATAGCCATGCAAGCGCTTTTTCTTTGGGATTTTAACGGGAAAAACAGCGCTGATGTTGATAAAATTACCAAAGAAATGTTTGCTAATTTTGCTCCCGAATTTAACGACCATGGTTTTGTTGAAAAAGCAATCAAAGGAACATTTAAGCGTTTAAAAGAAATTGATACCTATATTACAAAATATGCCACTGAATGGCCTTTGGAGCAAATTACGATTGTTGACAGGAATATTTTAAGAATCGGTGTTTATGAATTGATTTTTAATGATGATATTCCGTCGCGCGTTGCGATTAATGAAGCAATTGAAATCGCCAAAACTTTCGGATCAGAGGCTTCAGGCAAATTTATAAACGGTGTTTTAGGGGCGATTTACAAGGATATGGATAATAAAAACAAAAAAGAGTAAAAATAGTTTAACAATTAACTGTTTGTTATATTGTTATGTCGCTATATTATTTTGAGAGGTAATTTGGCAATTTAACAGTTTGACAATTTAAAATTATGAAAGATTTTTCAAAATTAGAGGAGATTATTAAAATTAAATTTAAAAATCTTGATTATCTCAGGCAGTCTGTTGTTCACAGGTCTTATATTAACGAACATTCAAGTTTTGAACTTGGACACAACGAACGTTTGGAATTTTTAGGCGACGCTGTTTTGGAAATTATTGTTACCGAGCATCTTTTTAAAAATTTTCCGGATACTCCCGAAGGCGAGTTGACTAATTGGCGGGCAAGCTTGGTTAATTCAAAAATGCTGGCTTTGGTTGCTAATGAAATTAAGCTGGAAAAGTTTTTGTATTTGTCAAAAGGCGAATCAAAAGACAAAGATTCAAAAGCGCGGCAATATATTGTGGCAAACGCCGTGGAAGCGGTTATCGGCGCTATTTATTTGGATCAGGGCATAAGAGCGTCCACGAAGTTTGTGAAAAAATATATGCTTTCCAAGCTTGAAAATATTTTATCCAATCAATTGTTTTTGGATCCAAAGTCAAAATTTCAGGAAAAAGCGCAGGAAATTTATAAATCAACCCCCCACTATAAAGTATTAAACGAAAGCGGACCCGACCATGACAAAATATTTGAAGTCGGGTTGTATTTGGGAGATAAAATTATCAGCAAAGGCAAGGGTTCATCCAAGCAAGAGGCCCAAGTTGACGCGGCAGGGAAAGGGATTAAGAAGAAGGGGTGGTGATGCGATTTATAATTTTAGATTTATGATTTATGATTTATGATTTGATATATTAAAATTAAAACCCGGAAATTTTTTAAGATTTCCGGGGTTTTTTAGTTAAGGAGATTATTCCCTTAGCTTGTTTGAAATAAATTCATAGGAAATTCGCTTTTTAATACCGCAGCTTCTACGGCAGCATTAAAGCATTTAAACTCTGCGGGTAAAACATTCTCAAATCTATTTATTATTTCAGCTGAAGAAAGAAATCTTTCTTCTTTTACATTTCTCTTGTTAAATAGCAATTTACTGTTAATTTCCGCAAGGCCTTCTAAACGAATATTGTATTTACAAATCAATAAAAATCTGTTTGACCATTTTTCTTTGGTCAATTCAAAACTCATAGGAGAATTATTGTAGGTAACGGATATAATTTCAGGAGCAGCGAATATTCCCAATAGATATTTTTTCTGATAAGATGTTTTTTCTTCTGTAATTAAGTATGGCTGAAGCGGCTTTCCAAATAAGTCGCATATAACAGTTGCTTCTGCAGACCAATTCTGTTTTGGGTCAGTTATATATTCTGCCGCGCGAATACAAGGTGTCAGTAAAATGTCTTTCCGTTCTTGTTCGGAAATCTCAGGGAGACCAAATTTCATCTTTGTTGTATCATTCCAGATATTGTCAACAGAACTGCAACTCCAAAGATTTTCAATGTAAGAGTTTCCATCAATACCTTCTATTAATTTCCAGTAATCCTTCCAAGTATCATTGCTTTTGCGAACCATCTCTTTGAGTAAATAAAGCGGCGCATTTGCCTTTATCGTAATACCTAATTTTTCCATATCATTTCTCCTCTATTTTTTTAAGGGTTTTTGTTAAAGGTCAAGAATACTTTATATTAACAAAAAAATAGAAAATGTCAAGACTAAATTATGAAAATGTGCTAATATATTTATATGGATAAATTATAAAAGAAAAGGATTGCTTGACAAATAGTTTTATTTACTATATTCTAAAATTAGTAGATTACTAATTTAGTAAATTTAGATAAAAATATATGGAAAATAATTTGCAGTTAATAAAAATAACTAAAAATTTTCAAGTTACTTTGCCTTCAAAATTAAGAAATATTCTTAAACTTAAGGAAGGCGATTATTTAGAGGCGAAAATTAAAAATGGTGTTTTTATTTTTAAGCCGAAAAAATTAGTTGACATAGATCCTGATCAATAATAAGACTTTAAAAAAATCTTAAAAATAAAATGGATAAATTTTTAAACTTTATAACTTTATTAACTTTATAACTAAAACACTATGACAATAAAAGAATTATTTACGATTGCTGTTGAGAAAAATGCTTCTGATTTGCATTTGGTTGTTGGCTTGCAGCCTGCCCTTAGAATAGACGGCGATTTAATTTATATTAAGGATAAAAAAGCGATTAGCGCGAAAGAAATGGAAGTTTTGGTTTATTCTATGCTTGACGAAGATAAAAAAGATAGATTTTTAGCCGCAAAAGAATTGGATATTAGCTATGCGATAGATGATTATCGTTATCGCGTGAATTTGCATTTTGAAAGAGGAAATATCGGAGTGGTTGCCAGAGTTATTAATAGTAAAATCAACAGCTTGGACGAGCTGGGCATGCCAAAGGTTATTTATAATTTATTGGACTTGAAGCAAGGCTTAATTCTTTTAACAGGACCGACCGGATGCGGCAAGTCCACTACCTTGGCCTCAATGATTGAATATATTAACACCAATCGCTTTTGCAATATTATTACATTGGAAGATCCGATTGAATATGTGTTTGAATCCAAAAAAAGCATTATTATTCAAAGGCAATTAGGCTCTGATATGCT
>JAGLLI010000115.1 GCA_023140595.1 Candidatus Parcubacteria bacterium | reverse complement strand
TCCGTAACTTCCGCTTTTGACATTTTAATTTTTAAATCTTTATACTTACCCAAAGTTACTTCAGGCAATAAAGCTAAAACCGCTTTAAATTTCAAAGGATTTTCAGGAGCAAGCTTGGTAATATCAATTTTGGGCTGGCCCACAGGCTCGCCGTCAATATGGTCTTTGATTAATTCTTCCAATTTTGAACTAATCGCGATACGCGCGGCTTCTTCCAAGATTGTCATCTCGCCGATTTTTTTCTTTAAAATTTCATAAGGAATATTCCCTGAACGAAAACCGTCAATTTTTACTTCCTTGGAAATTCGCTTCGCCGCCTTGTTAATGAATGGCTTAAATTCATCTAGGGCTAGCTCCACATTTAATTCTATCTGTGATTTTTCTAAATTCTTTTTTTCAACTTTCATAAAAATATGTATTAAATTATTTATCAAAAACTTTTGCAATTAAAGGAACGACTTGTTTTTTTCTGGACATTATCCCCTGAATATAGGTTTTATTATTTTTTAACTCTCCTCCCAAAGCTTCTCTGATTTTTTCTTCATCATCTGACACAATCAAAAACCGCGAGCCTTCATTAATGATGTCCGTCAAAAATAAAACAACACTATGATAATTTTCTTGTCTTTGTGTTTTTTCCATTGCTTCCAGTAAACCCTGTTCGCGCGCGTCAAATTCGCTTAAATCCACTGTCTCCACTTGACCGATGCCGAATTTTCCGGCTTTAAATTCAAAATCTTTAAAATCATTTTTAATTACTTCTAAATCAATAAAATCTTTAACGCTGGATTTTATTTTAAACATTTCAAGACCGTATGCCTGCCAATCGCTTACGCCTGCCAAGCAAACTAATTTTTCAATCAATTCCTTGTCTTTGTCCGCACAAGTCGGAGATTTTGTAATTACAGTATCATCAAGAATAGCTGACAGCATAAGGCCGGCCAGATTTTTATCAATTTTAATATTATTATCAAAATACATCTGCGCGAGTATTGAACAAGCCGCGCCCCAAGGTTTAATATTAACCGTAATCGGCTGGTCATACTTAAAATTTAATTTATGATGATCTAAAATCTCAATAATTTCCGCCTGACTAATTCCTTCCGGTGCTTGGCTAAACTCGTTATGGTCAACTAAAATAATTTTTTTATTGCTTGCGTTTTGCAAAATTTCCGGCGTTTCCAAATTAAATTTATCCAAAACAAATTTTGTTACCTGATTAATGTCTTCAGTTATCGCCGGTACATACGCGTCAGTATTCTCTTGCTTGTTTTTAAAATTAGCGTAACTAATCGCGGCGGCAACAGAATCCAAATCAGGCGACTTATGTCCGATAATATAAATTTTTTGAAACATATTTTTAATTAAAATTTTAATATCTTACTTTTTCTCATCATCTTTCTTTTTTGATGTTTTTGTTTTGTTCTTTTTATCATTTTTTTCTTCAACATCATCAGTCTTTTTAATATCTTTCGGAACTTCTGGAGCTTCTGGAACTTCTTCTTGATTCTTAGTTTTTTTCTCTTCATTTTTTTCATCATCATCCTTATTACTCTTCTCAGCTTCCGCTTCAGAGGCCGATTTATCCTCCACAATATCAATTTTCCAACCGGTTAACTTGGCTGCCAGGCGCGCGTTTTGTCCGCTTTTGCCGATTGCCAAAGACAGTTGATCATTAGGAACGGTAACTGTGGCTTTTTTTGTTTCTTCATTCATGTTAATTTTACCGATTTTTGCGGGAGACAAAGCATTGGAAATATATCTGCTAAGATCTTCGTCATATTCAATAATATCAACTTTTTCTCCGCCCAATTCACTGATAATGGTTTGGATGCGGGAGCCGCGCTGGCCGACGCAGGAACCGATTGGATCAACGTTTTCCGAATCCGTCCAAACGGCAACCTTTGATCTTGATCCTGCCTCACGCGCCACGCTTTTGAGTTCAATTAAGCCATTCGAAATTTCCGGAATTTCCAAATAAAATATTTTTTTCAAAATTTCTTCCGAAGTGCGGGAAAGAATAATTTCAGGACCTCTGGGTTTTAAAGAAACCTCTTTAACATAAACCTTAACCCGATCGCCTGTATTATATTTCTCGCCCATAATCTGCTCATCCGGCGGAATAACGCCGACTGACTTACCTAGGTCAACCAAAACAATTCTGCCTTCACGCCTTTGAATAACGCCACCGACAACCTCATGTTCCTTGTCTTTAAAGTCGTTAAAAATCATTTCCCGCTCTGCCTCTCGCAATCTTTGAATAATTACCTGCTTGGCGGTTTGCGCCGCCATGCGCCCGTAAGCGTCAGGCACTTCAAGCTTGGTTTTAATTTCATCATCAATTTTCGCGGTTTTTTTAAGCAATTTAGCATCGCTAATCTGAATCTCAGTTTTAGGATTAAATTTCCTTTCTTCATCCGCCATAGCTTCAATGGCGACGGACTCGTCTTTTTTATCTTCTTTGCTTTCTTTTTTATTTTTATCTTCAGTTAATTTTTTACCCTTTTTACCATCTCTTTTTTTAACATCGGTCAATTTGCTTTTCTTGGTTTTTTCTTCTGCTTTTTTATCCTTTACTTCTTCTTGTTTTTCTTCCTCTTCTGGCATGTCCTCAACCACGGTTTTAACATCATAAACATTTGAAGTTCCTTCTTTAGGATTAAATTCAACTGTGATGTTTTGATTTTTTTGCCCAAAGTCTTTGCGATAAGCGGCAGCCAAGGCATATTCAATAGTGGATATTACCGCATCCATATCCAATCCCTTTTCCTCGCAAACATGTTTAATAGCGCTTGATAATTCTGACATATAATTTTACATAACATATATCACATAAAACATATAATATATATTAATAAATAATTTATAAAAAAAAGCCAGTCTATCTTAATAGATAACCAGCCTGAATATAAATTAAATATATCATAAGTTTTACAGGTTTGTCAAATTTTAAATTTTTCATTTTACTTTTTTAACAATAAGTGTTTAAATATAAAAGAATATAAAAATTTATGAAAATACTGGGAATTGAAACAAGCTGTGATGAAACCGCGGCGGCTGTTGCTGTGGGTGATGGAAAATCCGTACGGATTTTATCTAACATTGTTTCATCACAAATTGAAATACATAAAAAATACGGCGGAGTTGTGCCGGAGGTTGCGGCGCGCGAGCATGTTTTAAATATTTTACCGGTTGTTAATGAAGCTTTGGAAAAAGCCGGCTTAAATAGAAAAAAACCGGAATTGGACGCGATTGCCGTTACTATTGGACCTGGTTTGATTGCTTCTTTAATTACGGGAATTGAGGCTGCCAAATCTTTGGCTTACGCGTGGAACATTCCACTTATTGGCGTTAATCATATTAAAGGGCATATTTACGCGAATTTTATTGAATCATGCGCTAGTAATACAAAAAATGTAATATGCGATAAAAATTTTAAATTTCCAATTATTATTTTAACTGTTTCAGGAGGACATACTATGTTGATTTTAATGGAAGATTATGGTAAGTTCAAAACCATCGGCGAGACACGGGATGACGCGGCAGGTGAGGCTTTTGATAAAGCGGCAAAAATGATGAAAATTGGATATCCCGGCGGACCTATTATTTCAACTGAAGCAGAAAAATATAAAAACAAATCCGAAATCCGAAATCCGAAATCCGAAATCCAATTACCAAGGCCCATGATTAATAGCGGGGATTTTGATTTTTCTTTTTCAGGGTTAAAAACCGCTATTCGCTACGCGTTAGAGGAAGATAAAAATTGGAAAAATAAAATCCCTGAATATTGCGCTGAATTTCAACAGGCCATAATTGATGTTTTAATTAAAAAAACTATTAACGCGTCTAATAAATTTAATGTTAAAACAATAATGCTTGCCGGCGGAGTATCCGCAAATAAAGAACTGCGAAAACAATTAAAAGAGCAGGTTTTAGAAAATAATTTTAAATTCAGTATGCCAAATTTAAAACATACCACTGATAACGCGGCAATGATCGCTACAGCTGGATATTTTAAGTTTTTACGCAATGAATTCACGCCTTGGCAAAATTTAAAAGTAGGTTGTAATTTAGAGTTTTAAAATCTATTATAAGCACCAAATAAACCTGTGAATATTCTGTTATTATCCTATATTTTAAATGTGTCTCGTTTGTGTTTAATTTATTGATTTAAAAAAATTCAACCTTATACACTGAAATATGCTCAACTTTTAAACAATATATATTAATTCCTTACACACCCAAAAACAACTGCTTTACTTTTAATATTAGTAAAAAATAAAATAAAATCAAAACTTAAACACCTGCTTATTATAATTATTAATTATATATTTACTAAATTATTTATAATAAATTACTTGTTGATAAAAAAATTTAAAATAATAACCCATTTTCTTGTTTATTAACATAAAAAATATATCCACCTTGTATTAACAACCTATAAACATTTTTTTACTTTCATTTTTTAAAATAACTGGTATAATAAAAATTATTAAAAAACAATAAATTATTAATTTTTAATTTATGAGCAATAATCAAATTTGGCAAGCGGTTTTAGGTGAGGTAGAATTAAATTTATCAAAAGCAAACTTTACAACGTGGTTTAAAAGCACATTTATTTCTTCTTTTGAAGATGATAAAATTGTAATTTGCGTACCAAACACATTTACAAAAGCATGGTTGGAAAACAAATATCATAAGCAAATTAGCGTGGCTTTGGAAAATATAAGCGGAAAAAACATTACTGAAATTTTTTATAAAGTTGAAATTAAAAAAAATAATCCTGTCGGTGATTTATTTAAAAAAATAAAAATAAAAAAAAATGAAAACAACAATATTTCAATTAATAAGTTTTCCTTAAATAATAAATATACTTTTGAAAATTTTGTCGTTGGTAAGGGTAATGAACTTGCCCACGCAGCTTGCCAGGCAGTCGCGGCTAATCCCGGAAACGCGTATAATCCGTTATTTGTTTACGGAGGTGTTGGTTTAGGTAAAACACACCTATTACAAGCGATTGGACATGATGTTTCCATTAAAACAGATAAAGTTTTATATGTTTCCTGTGAAAAATTCACCAATGATTATATTGACTCGGTAAAAAACGGCAAAGCAAAAGAATTTAAAGAAAGATATAGGAATGTTGATTTATTATTAATAGATGATGTTCATTTTATGGCAGGCAAAGACGGCACCCAGCAGGAATTTTTTCATACTTTTAATGAACTTCACAATGCTGACAGGCAAATAGTTTTAACTTCAGACAGGCAGCCAAAATCAATCCCTTCTTTGGAAAAAAGGCTGCTCTCCCGTTTTGAGTGGGGAATGATAGTTGATGTTACCCAACCCGATATTGATACTTTGGTGGCTATTCTGGAAACAAAATGCAGGGAAAAAAATTATCCCTTGGAAAAAAATATTTTATATTATATAGCTGAAAATATTAAAAACAATATCAGGGAACTGGAAGGCGCTTTAAATAAAATTATCGCTTTTAATGAATTTAATAATTCCCAGCCGACAATTGAATCAACCAAGAATATTTTAGGCAGTATTTTAGTAAACACAAAAAGTAAAGCAATAACCAACAAGGACATAATTGATTTGGTTTCCAAGTTTTTTAATATTAGCGAAAAAGATATTATCGGCAAGAGCCGCAAGAAAGAATTGGTTTATCCAAGGCAAATAATTATGTTTTTAATGCGCAGTGAAAAAGGCACATCATATCCGACAATTGGCAATGAGATTGGAGGAAGGGACCATACAACGGCGATGCATGCTTTTAATAAAATAAAAAGAGAACTGGAAGAAAATGAAAAAACAAAACAAGACATAGAGTCAATTAAACAATTAATAAATAATTCTGATAATTAATATGAAAATTTCAAGCTTACAAGAAAATTTAAAAAACGGATTATTTATTGTCGGCCATATTGCCGGAAAAAACGCCAATTTGCCGATTCTTAATAATGTTATGATAAAATCTTCAGAGAAAGGAGATATAAAATTAATTACCACTGATTTGGAAATAGGTATAGTAACGCGGGTAAGAGGCAGGATTGAAAAAGAAGGCGAATTTACAATTGAGGCAAAAATATTATCCGACTATATATCCCTTCTTCCCAATCAAAAAATTGATCTGGAAATAGATAAAAATAATGCTTTAATAAAATGCGAAAACTATAAAACAATAATCAAAGGAGAAAGCGCTGAAGAGTATCCGCTTGTTCCTGAAGTTGAAAAAGAAATTTATTTTAAAACCAATATAGATAATTTTAAAAAAGCTTTGTCTCAAGTTGTATTCGCCGTAGCAAGCAGTGAAACCAGAATGGAACTGTCAGGCGTTTTTTTTAATTTTAATAAAAAGGAATTAATTATGGCGGCAACCGACAGCTATCGTTTGGCGGAAAAAACCGTTA
>JAGLLI010000114.1 GCA_023140595.1 Candidatus Parcubacteria bacterium | reverse complement strand
AAATATATATTATAATATGTTTCTTTCTTTTATAAGAGTTATTAAATTCAGCTTGCAGGATGTCTCCAGAAATATCTGGCTGTCTTTGGTTACGGTAATTATTTTAATTTTAGCCTTGTTTACGATTAATATGCTTTTAACTGTTAAAGTAATCGGCGATATGGCGGTTGAAGCGATTAAAGAAAAAATTGATGTTAATCTTTATTTAAAGCCGGGAGCGAGTGAAGATGAAATATTGGCTTTAAAAACAAAAATAAATAATTTAAACGAAGTAAAAAATGTTGAATATATTTCAAACGCAGAGGCTTTGAAAAATTTTAAAGAAAAGCATCAAGACAATCCGGAAATTTTAGAGGCCTTGCGAGAATTAAATATTAATCCGCTTACGCCTACATTGGTAATTAAGCCTGAAAATTTGGATGTTTTTGATAATTTAATTAATCGTTTAAACGCGCTTGACGAGGATATTATTGAATCAAGAAATTTTACGAATTATAAAGCCTTATTGGATAAAATAAACAATATTACCGGCAAAGTAACCGAGGCCGGCATATTTTTAAGCGCTATTTTTGTTATGATTACGATTTTGGTTATTTATAACTCAGTGCGTGTCGCAATTTACACCCATCGCCGGCAAATTACCATAATGAAGTTGGTTGGCGCGTCTAATTGGTTTATTCAAACGCCATATTTAATATCAAGCTTGATATATACTTTTTTCGGCGTTGGCGCGATAATGTTAATTTTTTATCCCTTTTTAACGCTTTTACAGCCTTATTTAGAAACTTTTTTTGTCGGTTATAACGTAAATTTGCTTGACTTTTTTTACGGAAACATATTTACCGTTTTTGGCATTCAATTCTTAGCCGCCGCGCTTATAAATATGTTCGCAAGTTTGATTGCGGTTAGGAAATATTCAAGGGTATAATGATTGAAAAATTAAAAAAATATTCTAATATTAATAATGTAACAATTATCTTATTTTGATAATATAAGCTATATGGACTATAATAAGCAGGCGTTAAAACTGCATAAAAAATATCGTGGCAAAATTGAAATTAATTCTAAAATTCCGCTTAATAGCAAAGATGATTTAAGTGCGGCTTATACGCCCGGAGTCGGAGCGGTTTGCAATGAGATAGCTAGAGATAAAAAAAAGAGTTGGGAATTAACCAATCGCGCGAACCAAGTTGCGATTGTCAGCGACGGTACGGCGATTTTGGGGTTGGGAAATATCGGTCCGGAGGCCGGAATGCCGGTTATGGAAGGGAAGTCTGTGATTTTTAAAAAATTCGCGAATGTTGACGCAATTCCCTTATGCATTAATACGACTGACCCAGAAGAAATAGTAAAATTTTGTAAACAGATTGAGCCTAGTTTTGGGGGAATTAATTTGGAAGATATTTCCGCGCCCAGATGTTTTGAAATTTTGGAAAGGCTGGAAAAGGAATTAAATATTTCGGTTTTCCACGATGATCAAGATGGAACCGCGATTGTTGTATTGGCAGGATTAATTAATGCCTGCAGGGTAAGTTCTAAAGTTTTAAAAGAGCTAAAAATCGTTATCAGCGGAATGGGCGCTGCCGGAATTGCAATTGCGAGACTGTTAATTGCTTTTGGCGTGAAAGATTTGGTTTTACTTGATTCCAAAGGAATTATTAATGATAATAGAAAAAATTTAAATAAATATAAAAAAGAAATACTTGCGAAAATAAAAAATAAAAAAAATAAAGGCGCAAAAGAAGATGCTGTTATTAAGGTCGATGTTTATATTGGAGTCTCTAAGCCAAAACAATTAACAGGTGATATGATAAAAAAAATGAATGCAGAGCCGATTATATTTGCCATGGCAAATCCTATTCCGGAAATTATGCCTGATGTTGCAAAAAAAGCCGGAGCGGCAATTGTCGCAACCGGCCGCAGTGATTTTGATAATCAAATAAATAACGCCTTGGTTTTTCCGGGAATTTTTCGTGGATTATTGGACGGGAAGACAAAAAAAATAGATATAAATTTAAAAAAGAAGATTGCGATTGCCTTGGCTTACTCGGTTAAAAAACCAACTAAAAATAAAATAATTTCAGGTATTAATGAAAAAAAAGTGGTTAAAATTATTTCGGAGGCGGTTATTGGCTAAAATCAAAATTAACAAAAAATTATTTAATACTAGTTGTTTTTATTATTTTTTATTGACATTTTTAAAAAAACTTGTATAATAACATTACCGCTTGAGAAAGGCGGATTTTATTTTAATAATTTAAAATCTTAAGTTTAAAAGTAATTCTTAAAGGCGAGAATCACTTAAGGTAGAAGAAAAATATGTCAAAAATTGCGGTAATTAAAACCGGCGGCAAGCAATATAAAGTTAAAGAAGGCGATGTTTTAAAAGTTGAGAAACTTGATAAAAAGACAGGTGAAAAAATAGCCTTTGAAACTTTATTGATTGCTTCAACTGATGGCGAAGATGTTAATCTCGGCAAGCCGTCTTTGGGGCAAAAAGTTGAAGGGAAAATTATAGAAGAGGGTAAAAATAAAAAGGTCTCGGTTATTAAGTATAAAAATAAAACCAGATATTTAAGAAACAAAGGACATAGACAAAATTATTCAAAAATTGAAATTACAAAGATTGCTTAATTTTGAAATAAAAAAATAACGTAGAAACGCGCCACGGCGCGTATCTACGTTATTTTTTTTGTATTTAAATTTCATTTCTAAACTTCAACGCGTTTGCCAGAGTTATTTCATCGGCGTATTCCAATTCGGCTCCGCTTGGCAGACCGCGGGCGATGCGTGTTATTTTAAGGCTGAAAGGGGATAGTATTTTTTTTAAATATAGGGCAGTTGTTTCCCCTTCAATATTTGAGCTTAATGCAAAAATAATTTCTTTAATATTATTTTTTTTAATTTTTTCAGTTAATTCGTCTATTTTAAGACTTTCCGGTTTTATTCCGTCAATTGTATTGATTACGCCGCCTAAAATATGATATTTGCCGTTATATTCTTTTGAATTTTCAATTACCAGCATATCTTTTGTGTTGGCAACAATGCAAATAGTTTCTGAATTTCGTTTAGAGTCATCACATATTTCACATGGAGATTTACCTGAAATTGCAAAACAAGACGAACAGACAGTGGTTTTTTCTTTTAATTCCGCGATTGACTGGGCAAGGCTTTGCAGATATTCCGGATTTTGTTTTAAAAGAAAAAAAACATATCTTTCCGCTGTTTTCGGTCCGACACTGGGTAATTTAGAAAAAAAAATTATTAAATTTTCAATTGATTTTGGGTAAGGCATTGGTTTAATTATCCAAGTCCGGGGAAGCCGCCCATTTCTTGCATTTTTTTAGCCATAATGCGCTGAATTTTTTTAACAGCATCGTTAAAAAGATCTTTTAAGGCACTTTCCATTTTTTCTTTGGATAAGTCGTTATTTATATTTATTTTTTGAATTTCCATATTACCGTTCATTTCCAGAGTAATTCCTTTTTTTTCAATGGTAATAGTTTCATCGGAAAGAGCGTTTTGCATGGTTTTTGC
>JAGLLI010000113.1 GCA_023140595.1 Candidatus Parcubacteria bacterium | reverse complement strand
ATTTGGACGCGTTAAAAAAGTTTTTATTGGAATATGTTTCCCGTTTGGAATTAAACGTGGTTGAAAACGGACATATAATGGCAATGAGCATGGCCGGAAAAAATCTTTCAGCCTCAGGGTATTTAAATGAAAGCTGGTATGGCGTTAGCCAATTAAAATATGTTAAAAAAATTGCCAAAAATATTAATAAAGAAAAATTAAAAGAACTTGCAAGCCAGTTAACAGCAATCGGCAACTACACGTTTAAAGGAGAATCTAAATTGGCGCATATCGGCGATGAGCAAGATTTGTTAAAAGCGTTAAAATTATCAAATAAATTAATTGGTCTTTCGGAACATATTGGTAAAGACGAAATAGATATTAATAGTTTAATAAATTATAAAAGCGGGATTTTTTATAAAGGCTATCCAATTGCCGCGAATGTTTCTTTTGTCGGCAGTAGTTTTCGCGTGCCTGAAATCGGACATAAAGACGCGCCAACGCTTTTTGTTTTAAGCAAGATTTTAGGCCGCCAATTTTTTCATAATGAAATCAGGGAAAAAGGAGGAGCTTACGGCGGCATCGCGAAATACGATTATACGGAAGGCATATTTTCCTTTGGCTCATATCGCGACCCTCATATTGTCTCAACATTAAAAGTTTTTGCGCGCGCGAAAGATTTTATCTTAAATGATAAATACACGGATGAGAATATCGGGGAAGCGATTTTGCAAGCCTGCTCGGACTTGGACAGACCCGGCAGTCCGTTTGAAGAAGCAAAAATGGCTTTTATGAGAAATATTATCGGCTTAAGCGATAAGGAACGATTGGCTTTTAAAAAAGGAATTTTTAATGTAAAAAGAGGCGATATAAACAGAGTTGCGAAAAAATATTTGCGCGACAATTGGCAAGATTATAGTGTGGCGGTTTTGTCCAGTAAGGAGAAATTGGGGGAGGTTAATGTGGGATTAAAAGAGGATGGGTTGGAGTTGGTTTGATTTGACTAATCGTATATAATCGTATATAATTGAATATATCTAAAAATATATGATAAAAGACAGATTAAACAAAAGAATAAAGCTTTCAAATGAGATGATTTTGAAAATATCTCAAATTGATGAGTTAAAAGGATTGTGGAGCGGTTCTCTCTCATTGAATCCAAAAATCTTACATCAGCTAAAAAAATCAGTGGTTATTACCAGTTCAGCAGCGTCTACTCGTATTGAAGGAGCAAAAATGACAGACAAGGAAGTGGAGCGTTTTTTGCGCGGAATTAAACAAAAAGCGCCAAAGAACAGAGATGAGGAAGAGGTGGCAGGATATGCTGATTTATTGGGAAGAATTTTTGATAATTATAATAGTTTGAAAATTAGCGAAAGTAGAATTTTAGAATTGCATAAAATAATGTTAGCTTTTTCCAATAAAGACAAAGAACATTATGGGAAATACAAGACCAGAGATAATACAGTGGTTATTGTTGAAAATGGTAAAATCAAGAAAATTCTTTTTAAACCGACCGCGCCGTGGCTGGTAAAAAAAGAAATGGATGATCTGTTTGAGTGGCTAAAAGAAAGGCAAGAAAAAAAAGATTTGCATTCATTGGTGATAATCGCGAATTTTATTTTTGAATTTCTAGCTATTCATCCTTTTATTGACGGTAACGGACGGCTTTCACGAGCTTTAATTAATTTGATGATGCTGCAAAATGGCTATGGGTTTATTCCTTATGTTTCTTTGGAAGAGATTATTGAAGAAAAACAGTCGGAATATTATTTATCTTTAAGAAAGACACAAAAGAATCATAAAACTAAAAATGAAGACATTATGCCTTGGTTAAATTTTTTTCTTGACACTGTTTTAGCGCAGATTAAAAAAGCCTTGAATTTATTGGAAGGAAAAGAAAATAGAAAATTGCTTTCCAAAGCGCAAGAAAAAATTTATGATTTATTTATTGACAGCATTGAATTAAAAGTTTCTGAAATTCAAAAGAAAACAAAAATCCCAATGCCGACAGTAAAGCAATC
>JAGLLI010000112.1 GCA_023140595.1 Candidatus Parcubacteria bacterium | reverse complement strand
AGGATTTATTGGAAGTGGCAAGAAGTGAGGCGGGCAAAATGAAGATAGAAATGAAAGAAGTAGATATAGGCGAGCGTATTAATATGGTAATTAAAGAATTAGAATCACTGGCGCGAGAAAAAAATATTAAAATGAATTATTCTTGTGAAAAAGATTTTATTGTCTTGTCTGATGAATATAAATTAAGCGAAGTTTTGGTAAATATTATCGGTAATGCGATTAAATATACGATTGATAATGGCAGTATTGATATCAGCCACAGCCAAAAGGACGGATTTTTAATTACGCGCGTTAAAGATCATGGCATTGGCATGGACAAAGAGCAGATGGAAAAATTATTTACTAAATTTTATCGCGTGCAAACCGATGTTACGACCAAAATCGAAGGAACAGGCCTTGGACTTTTTATTTGTAAAGAAATAATTGAGCGAATGAATGGTAGTATTTGGGTTGAGTCAGAAGCGGGCAGGGGTAGTATTTTTTGTTTTAGTTTGAAAATGAAATTGTAGGAATGCCCCGCCCTTCGCGAAGGGCGGTGCGGCGGCGGATAATTTTTGCGCGGTTTTTTCAAATTTGACTTTTGCCGTATTTTTTGCTAATTTATAATCAATAGACATATTAATTTTATAGCTTATGAAAAAAGTTTTATTTAATGCAATTGATCCTTTGGGCAATGAAATAAAACTGCTTAAAGAAACTTTTGAAAAGCATATTGTTATTAGGCATCCTGAAATGAAAAGCCGTATTCAAGATATTAAACGAGCGGTAAAACGTCCGCTTTATATCGGAAGCGGAGTTAAAAGCAAAAATTCAATAATCTATTTAAGTGTTTTTCCTAATCCAAATACTCCTTATATTATCGTAGCTGCTAAAAGAATAAAGAAAACTAACAAAATAATTTTAACAGCGTTCAGCGCTAAAAATCTGGGCTTAAATAAAATAAATAAAATTTTATGGCAAGAAAAAAATCCAAAAAACTTAATTATTCCTACTCTCCGACCACGCAAGAGCTGATGATTACAACTGTTGACCAAAAAGATTTGGGCAAAGTTGAAAATATTATGTTAGACAGCGATCATTATTTGCAATGGGATCCAAAAGCAAAGGAGTTGGTTGGTTTTTTTATTTTATTTGTTGACGCTAACGAAAAAAAAGAACAGTTTCATAGTTTTCCGCAAGTAAAAGAATTAAAATCAATCGGTTTTAATAATTTTTTTAAACAGCTTGGAAATGTTTGCGCTGGCTAATACCGCATTGCTTTCATCGCATAGGCATAAAATGCCTAGGTTACATTTTTCAATCCCGCTAAAAGCGGGATGTTTTTTTATCTTGATTTTTTAATTTTTACAATTTTGTCGCATATCACGTAGGAACGCGCCGCGGCGCGTTCGTTTCAACGGTTGGCGTGATTTTTAAAATATAATGACGGTTTGTTTGTAATGTTTATAATTTTTTCATTTTTCACGCGCCGAACAGGGCAGTGCCCTGTTCCTACGGGTTGGTGTTGTTTAAAAAAATTATAGATAATTGTCTTGAACTATGATTAAAATGATTAAATGACGGACTATGATTGCCAAAATTATAGATTATCATAATATAATCAACAACTTATAAATTTGACCATTGGATTTTTTGTTTAAGGTATGGTTAAAATCCATTTGCATAAAAACGATTTTTTGATCAGTATTTTTAAAGAAAAGATTAGAAATAAAGTTATCCAGCACTTCACCGCCCAGGCATAGAATGCCTAGGCTACATTTTTTCAATCCCGCTAAAAGCGGGATATTTTTTATTGATGTTTTTTGCAATATAGCCCGATTTATCGGGCTTATAAAATTATTAAATTAGCCCTGGCATTCATGCCTGGGCGGCGGCGGATAATTTTTGCGCGGTTTTTTCAAATTTGACTTTTGTTGTATTTTTTGCTAATTTATAATTAATAATAAAACAATTTAATTAACCTAACCCTTGGATTTTTTGTTTGAGGTATGGTTAAAATCCACGTACATAAAGGCGGTCTTCTGATCGGTAATATGTATGTGGTCTTTGCCCGAAAGGGCATTGGGTAATCCGAAAGGATTACCGCCGACGGGAGACCTTTTTTGTAAAAATTTTAAATATGTCATTACAAACGCTAAAACAAGCAATTAAGGAAGTAATAAAACAAAACGAATCAAAAGGGTATCATCCTGAAATTTTTATTTTTCAGACAAAAAAAGGAGAAGCATTTGATTTGAATTATAAAGTGGGTAATTTTGTAACAAGCCAAACCGCGATTGACGCGGTTCTTAAGGCAATAAAAAAATATGGTGATATATTAACAATTGAAGATCTCATAGTAAAAAACGAAAATGGTTTTGGCTTGCCACAAAAGATAATAGATAAAGCAAAACAAAACGCAGAAGGATTTGAATGGAAGCGTGAATTTTTTAATAATCAAAAGTAAATCTATGAATTCAAAAATAATAAAAAGCAAGCAAATCAATAATGGCGTTGTAAAATTATTTGAAATAAAACAAAAAATTAAAAATGCTTTAGATAAATTATATGATAAAGATAAATTTTTATTTGCTCCATTTGGTAATAAAAATAAGAGTTTATGTGAAAGATGCATAAATCATAGGTTTGCAATGTATTTAGAGCAACAGCATTTTGGAAAGGGATATTTTGTTGATTGTGAATATAATAAATCGCACTTTAAGAAAACTACGAATACTAAAAGAGTTTCTAATATTCATGGAAATTATATTGATATAATTATTACTAAAAGGGATGGGAAGCATCTAAATGATTTGGTTTGCCTTGAGATAAAAAAATGTAATAATTACAGAGATAGATGTAAAGATAGAGAGAATTTAAAAATTTTGACTGGGGGCGTTGGATATATGAATAATGGAAGTTTTGGGTATGATTATGGTTTTTACATAATTTTTGGTAAAACGAAAGAAAAAATAAAAATTGAGATATATCAAAAAGGAGAAATATGTGGACAAGGAAAATATAATCTATTGAATCAAAATAAATTAAACTATTAATATTTTTTTAAAAAAATTATATGAGAAAAAATTTTATAATCTTTTTATGTTTAATGTTGACATCGCTTGCTTTTATGCATAAAGTAAGCGCCATCGAACCCATTATAAATTCAATTACGCCCGATATTTTTTACGCAGGTGGTGCTTATTGGACTACGCCGAGGGTGTAAAATATATGGCGAAAATTTTATGCCAAAAGGCAAACAGAGCAAGATAATTTTTGAAGGAGGAGAAGCATTGGGAATAGGATGGTGGTATGAAGACCATATTTCATTTTCCGCCCCTAGCTCTAGCGGATATATTCAGGTAATTAACCAAAATGGTGAAGTGAGCAATGAATTTGAAATTACAGTAGCATGTTCTAATAATTCTTATTCTTGTGGTGTGTGGTCGTCTTGTTCATCAAGCGGAACACAAACTAGAATTTGTGATAAAATTAATAATTGTGAAGATAGCGATTTATCACCCGCTACAACACAATTTTGTACCCCTTCTTGCACTTCGGATGATTGGTTTTGCACAGATTGGGATTCATGTTTATTGGATGGTACACAATACAGAGATTGTAATAAAACTACAGATTGCCAAGGCGGTGTCTCATCGCCCGTCGCTAGCCAATCTTGTGATTACATTCCATCTTGCGTTTTAAGTGATTGGTCTTGTACGAATTGGGACACCTGCTCATCAAGTGGTACACAAACTAGAATCTGTAATAAAATTTCAAATTGCGAAGGCGGAACACAATCCCCAGCAACAACCCAATCATGCACCTACACTCCAACCTGCACAGAAGACACATGGCAATGCGGAAACTGGAACATCTACTCCCCGCAAGGAATCCAGACAAGAAGCTGTAATAAAACTTATGACTGCTCATCCGCGGAAACCGCCTCGCCGGCAACATCCCAATATTGCCAAACCCCAAATCAGTCCGAACCTCAAACCCTGTCAGATGATTTAGAAATTGTTAATCAATCATCAATAATAAAAGCAACAGTTAAACTTTTATGCCCTGTCAGCGCAACAATGGCAAGTCAAGGATCAGGAACTATTATTGATTCAGACGGAACAATATTGACAAACAAGCATGTCGTGGACGGCACGGCAGGATGCCTTGTTGGATTTATAGACAATTATAATGACGAGCCGTATTTTGCCGACAGGCACATAGCTGATATTTACAAAGTATCAAGCGACGCTGATGTCGCTATCTTGAAATTAAGAAATCCTTATAGCAGAAATCTTACTGCGATAAACATTGCGGGAAGCAACAGCAATAATCTTAGCTTGGGAGATCAAATCACAACTTACGGTTATCCAGGAAAATTCGGAACAAAGATAACATACACCAGCGGAGATTTTAGCGGAGTTGACGGCAATTATTTAAAGACAACTGCTATTATTGAATATGGAAATTCAGGAGGCGGAGCTTATCTTAAAAACGGAACATTCATAGGAATACCATCTGCTGTGATGAAGGGCGATTTGAATTCTATGGGCTATATATTATCTGTAAATAAAATTAATAGCTGGCTTAACGGTTCGCCAATGGCGTATAATAATGATGGCGATAATAATTACGCAAGAGTATCAATTTTAGAGGATATTGATTTAAACACGCTTGATTCTTTGGATTTATTCATTTTTAGTGAAGATGAAAATAATAACGATAACGTTGATAATTCAAACAATCAAAATAATTCAAACAGCCAAAATATTATTGCAGAAGAAAAAAATTTAATAACAAAAATAGACAATAACTTATCAAATAGAATGAGCGGGAATATTTTACTGCAAGTAGAAAAAAACGGCGAAGGGTGGTATGTTAATCCTGATAATGAAAAGAAATATTATCTTGGCAGACCGGCGGATGCGTTCAGTATAATGCGAAAACTTGGCTTAGGCGCAACTCACGAATTCATAACAAACAACGCAATATTTCCCGACCATGTTTTAGGAAAAATATTATTAGATGTTGAGCAAAACGGTGAAGCGTATTATATTTATCCAAAAGACAAAAAGGCGTATTATTTAGGGCGACCCGCGGACGCGTTTAAAATTATGCGGGAACTCGGACTTGGAATTACAAATAGCGATATAAGAAAAATTGATGTTGGGGATATTTAATATTTTTTTGACAGATTTTTATCCTCATGATAAATTAAAATAGAAATTTATTAAAAAATAAAAATATGATGAATAAAAAAATAACAATTTTAATTTTATGTTTAGCCGTGATGACGGTTATTTCGGGGTGTGGGAAAAAAGAAATTAAGACGGTTGTTGATGATAATAATAAACAGAGAGTGGAAAAAGTTGCAACTACAACAAAAAAAATAAACGGAAACGATTGGAAAGTTTATAGAAATAAAGTAAGCGGTTATGAGCTAAGATATCCTAATAGTTGGAATTGCAGAGAATCAACAGATAAAATCATGATAGATAGTATGGTAACATGCCTGGATAAGAAAGGATCAGCTGATATGCATATTAATGTTTCTAAAGCTAAAAAGACAGATGATCCTGTAAAGTATTTAAAAAAAATTAGAGGAGATTCAATTTTAGATACTCCAACTCCTGATAAATTAAATTATAAGATTGCTGGAGCTGAAGGAGTAAGATTAAGTTATCAGGAATCAGTCTATGGAAATCCTCCGTTTTGGGAAGGAATTACTATTGTTTTTATAAAAAATTATAAAGTATTCCATATTTATATTCATGTTGATGACGATGGCATGCAAAAAGATAATATAGAAAAGATATTGCAAAGTTTAAAAGTTGAATAAAAATTATTGTTTGGATATATAATTTGTTATATATCATTAAGAGTAATTTTTACTCTGAAAACAAAAACAAATAAAAAAAGGAGGTGAAAAAAATTTTGTTCTTTGGCAAAAGCGCTGTTCTTTGAAAAATTAATTAAACAATATTGAAACGAAAGGAATTCAGACATGAAAAAATTTATTAGTGTTATGATGAGTTTAATTGTATTGGCGATATTTAGCAGTATAGCTATTAGCGCTGATGACTGGTGTTGTCAAGAATATTCACAAGGAAATCCTTATAGCTGTTATGACACAGGTAATTGCACTTGGTGGGCATACCATAAACGAGCTGATTTAGCGCCAGCTGTTACACATAACGCAGTGGACTGGTTTGCTAGGGCAGTAGCTGAAGGCAAATTAACAGGACAAATTCCTGTTGAAAATACTATTGCTGTTTATAACGTAGCAACGCTTGGACATGTTGTTTATGTAAAAAGTGTTGGTAGTGATGGTTTATTCCAAGTTTCAGAAATGGGCTATAATGAATGGCTGTGTTTACATGAAGGTAGTCCTAAAGTAAATTCAAGCTATCTCCTCGGCTTTATCTACGGCCGCGCAATCAAATTTTCCGATTCCGGCACAGTCTATCTTTATTCTAACAACCAGCTTTGGCCGATGTTAAACGAAACAACTTATGTTTATTTGGGATTTGGCCATAGCAATTGCAGTTTTACCGCTAATTGGGATTACGTTACAGAACTTCCCGCCAGCACAAGAGGAAATTACGATATAAGAGAGGAAACAATTCCTTCCGCGCGCAATCCAGTTGAAGGCAAATATACCGCCTACAAAATAATAGCAAAAGTAGGTCCAAACGTATGCTCCTCAATGCAAATAGATTCAACAAAAATATATTTGTTTGGCAGTGATTCAAAATTCCATCATATTATTAACGAACAAGTGTATTTTGAATTGGGGTATGATTGGGACGACATTGTTGAAATTTCGCCTGATTTATTTGATTATTACGGCGAAGGCGAAGCTGTTGAAAATGCAGATTGGAGCATTATGGTTTTTCCGGAAGTTTTAACAGTGCCTTTATTCCAGGGTTGGAATTATGGACTCGGACACGCCTACACAGCTCCGATAGCCGGAGACAGCGATAACATTACAATCAAATATCAACAGCAAGAAATTCCCATCAGCCAAGCCATAGATAACGGCTGGGTTTACGGCATCGCTTATCTTTATGATTCCGGATGGTCTACTTTTAATATCGTGAATGGTCAATTTGATTCGCGCAAAAAATATTACATATATTCATTTGTCTCAGGCGCTGAATTAACAGTGCGCGGTAATCTTGAATCAGGAGACAAGCAGGCGGTAATAGATATGTCAAATATAGCCAATCAAGACAGCAAACTTTTGTTTGAAGAACTTTGCACTTTGCAAACCATTCCGGACTGGAGTCCTTACTGGACACTGCGCGCGATGGCTTATCAAATAGCCTCAACAGCCCATGTATGGTTCAATCATGCCACAAACATAGACAATCCGTCTATCCGTTATGTGGCTTATTTTAATTCCGATACTGGGCAATGGACTAATTGGCAAATGGTTTATTAAAAAAATAAACAAATAGAAATTATTTGTTTAAAATTTCATACAGCCGGCAATTGAAATTTAATTGCCGGCTTTTTTATTTTCATATTTTAATTTTTTATGCTATAATTATCCACAGATGGATGAAATCCACGATTTTGTATTTTATTTTTAGAAAAAATAGGATTTCTGTGAGAAAAGAATTAAAAAAAATTTTTAAAAAAATCAATTTAACTAAAGGAGGGTTAACTGTTTTAGTATTGTTTATGCTGGCAAACATTGTTTTAGCCGGTTTTTTGTTGTCTGAAATCAAGAAAATGAAGTATTCGGTTATCAGCATAAACGCGCAGTTTAACAATATAAATCGCGGTTTGTCTGATATCAAAAAACAGCAGGAAGAGCATCAGTCGTATTTAATTCGTTTGCAGTCTTTGTTGTATAGGTTTGGAGCTGGAGGGGAATAGGGAATCCTTTTTTATTTAAAAATTATTATAAATAATAATAAATCATAATTTTAAAAACCCTATGTTTAAAAAACTAAAAACCATAATCGCCTTAATGGTGGTTTTGAATTTATTAATTTGGAATTTTGGCGTTCCTGTTAGCTTTTTTATTAAAAATGCCATAGCCAGCGGCGGTGTCAGTCCTGATTATCTTTCTGAAATGCAAGGAATGGATATTATGATGGCTACTACGGAAAATGTTTACGGAGTCGGAAAATTTGATATTTTTGATTCTTCTGGTGGGACATTGTCAAGTTTAACAGTAACCTTAATGGATGTTCCGGAAAATACCAGTTTTGATCCGGATGTAGATTTAGCTACGCTTAGTTCTGCTTCAAGTTCTGGTATGTCGCTTTGGGAAGATAATGGAGATGGACAATTTGATGTCAATACGGATACACAAGTAGGAACATTAAGTGGTTGGTCAGAAGGGCAAGCAATGTTTAGTAGCATTGGTTTAACATATACCGCTAACATTAGTAAGAGAATATTTTTAGCCTTTAAAGCGGCTGTTATATCAAGCACAACGCCAAAAGGTTTTGAGGCGGTAGTTGAGATGGGTGATATGGTTTTCACAGGCGGAACTATCGGAATTTGGCCGGCAAGCTATAACCATTTTTTCCCGCCGGTATGGATTGGAGAAGCCGGAGCAGGCGGATTTGGCGCGCCTTTGGTGATTTCTGAGATTCAAACCGCCGGAGGCAGTATTAATGATGAGTTTATTGAAATTTATAATAGAGATTTTGGTAATATGGATTTATCCGGCTGGAGCGTAAAATATAGCTCATCTACTGATTCTGGCGCCTTAAACTGGGGAACTGAAATTTACGCGTTCAGCACCACTTCATCCTATATGATGCAGGGCGGAGGATTTTATTTACTTGGCAACGGCAGTCTTAGCACCACTACGGATGTTTCAATATCAGCTGACAGCTTGGCTGAATCAGGCGGATATGTCGGCTTATTTAATCCAATGGGAGAAGTAATGGACTGGGTTGGTTATGGCAGTATCTCAGATGAAAGTTTGGCAGAAGGTGGACAAGCGGCTTACGCGCCTGGTGCTACCAGCTCAATTGAAAGAAAGGCTTTTCATGATTCAATGTATTCAACTATGATAACAGGCGGAATTGACACCGATATGGGCAATGGCGAAGATTCAAATAATAACGCCATGGATTTTATTTTGCGTTCAACTTCCGAACCGCAAAGCTCAAACGCGATTCCTGAAACACCGCAATGGGGAACTGACGGAGGCGGCAGTGATATTATTATTAATGAAATTTATTATAAAACAAATTCCAATGACGGCTTGGTGGAATTATTTAATCGCACCGGTGATAGCAAGTCTTTAAATAATTTTAAGCTTAGGCATAAAAATTTTGAATATACTTTTTCAAATTATGAAATGACGAGTTCTAGTTATTTAATTGTAAAATGGAATCAAGGAACGGCTCATGCCACAGGCACTAGCGGTTATAATTATATTGAAACAGGAAACGTTGGCAGTTATTTGGATAGTTATGGAGGCGATTTGCTTTTATTAAATGAGTCTAGCATGATAATGGATTATGTGGAGTTCGGCGGTTCTGGGTATGCTAATGAAAGTATGGCAACAAATGAAGGCCAATGGATGGCCGGCAGTTATGTTTCACATTGTTTGGATAATCAGTCAATCGGCCGCAAATCTACAGACGGCGAAGATTCAAATAAAAGCGATGATTGGCAGACTTTTTCCACGCCCAGTCCTGGTTCTCCAAATATGGGCGGTGATTCTACAGCGCCTACTGCGCCTGCGAGTGTAACCTTGAGCGACACTGACGGGGTTGAATATGATTTGGACGGAAGAGATATTACGATTTCATGGGTGCCGGCTACTACGCAAGATCCGTCTTTTGATCGTTATGAAATATTTTTACTTCCCGAAGGAACTCAATTGGATTTTAATACTCATTATCCGATTGATAATATTTACGGCGGACAATATCAGTATAGCGGCGGAAGTCCTTTGGCAACTTTTACATATACCGGAGGCACTTTTATTACAAAAGATAGCGCCAATACATTGCTGACAACCGGTTCTTATGTCGCTTATGTTTTGGCTTTTGATTTTTTCGGAAATAAATCTGGCACGGCTCAATCAGGAGTGGCAACTTTAACCGAGGAAGCTTATAATTCCGGTGATGATAACACTTCACCGTTTATTATGCACATGGGTGTTTGGAACGCTGCCACCGGAAGCGATTTGCATTTAATTGCCCGCGCTGATGATGACAGAATGATGGACGCGACTAATCCTCTGCGTATCGTCTGGGAAGTGGGAACTGATTTTAATTTTGATTTAGTCACGGGCGCGACTACGGATAATTGCACGTTAATCCAGGCTAAATTTTATGATTGTGTTATTAGTTGGGATTCCGGCTGGAACGAAGACAAAGTTATAGGCTACTATTTAAAAGCCTTGGATGATGCCGGCAATGAATCGTTTATGTCATCTTCGCCTGACGATGATATGAGCGGAGATGAAGCTAATGTGCAAACTTCGCCGTTTTATATTGATATTATGCCTGCGCCAAATGACGCTGGCGATGAAGCGGATTTAACCGGAAATACATATAAATGGGATGGAAATATTTTGGCATCTACTACGATTATTTTTGAAGGAATGGCAATCGCGCCTGTTGCCTCAAACGCGAGCGGCACCTTTGCTTTTCCTGATAATATTATTGATGACGGCATGTACCATGTAATGGCTTTACGCGAGGGCTACATGGATATGGTTAACAGTGTTTTTAAAGGAGACTCGATTAATTTTTATCTTAACGAAGGCGATATTAATATGGGAGGCATGACAGGCGACGGCGGAGCTAATCCGATTGTGATGTGGACAGCGCCCTTTGACAATATGATGGGCGCGCCAATTGATATTTTTTGCACCGGAGATTGCACGACTATGGGCGACCATGAAGAATCCATAATAATCGCGTTTGACAGACCAATGAACGGCAGTACAATTAATGATCAAAACGCCGCAGATTCAAGTTCAAATATTTATTTAACAACAAACGGCAGTGATCGCGTTAACGGAAAAGTATATTATGATGCTACTATGCAGCAAGCGATATTTTATGCTGAAGTGCATGATACGCTTGCCCTTGGAACGTATTACAGTCTTGTGGTTACGCAGGGGGTAACCGATGAATTTGGCAGTCCGATTTCCGGTATGAATTCAGATGGCTCGTTTTCAAACGGTTTTACCACTTTTATGTCTATGTCGGATACGGATGACTATGCTGATTTTGGCGGCGGCGGAGCAAACATGCCGCCTTATGTAATGGGAACAAATCCTTATTCCGGGCAATTTAATGTCGCGCGCAACGCGTCAATTATAATTGAATTTTCCGAACCAATGGATTCTTCTAAAATTAGCACTGGAGTTAATGGTACAATTAATCTTGTGCCAATAATTGATTCTTCCGCATGGGTAGCAGATTCATCAACAGGGCATGGATCTCCAGTAGCAGCAACCGTTAGCCTAGATCAGGCTACCAGAAGAATCGTTACATTAAGTCCTAATTCGCCTTTAAGCGACAGTTATGACTGGTGGGTTATTAAAGTCATGGGAGATGCCAGAAGCAGTACATTTATGTATATAGCCGATCCAATGAGTGTCGGCGGGTGTGCTGATTGGGATGTTTGCAGTGAGCTAAACAGCGTAATTGCCTATCAATCAAATTTTCAAATTAATACAGGTGACACAGATACTACACCACCAACCGTAATGGGAACTTATCCAAATAATAATGACGGTATTACTGCCAGCACCAATCCGATAGATGTCGGTATCGGCGCTTTGGAAATCGGCTTTTCAGAAGCAATGGATCCCGGAACAATTGACTCAAATAATATTAAATTATTGGCAGGCTCATCAGTTACCGGCGGAAAAGTTTCTTATGACCCGATGTCAAATAATGCCAAGCTGATGCCTTATACCGCGCTGCTCGCCAATACTCAATATACATTAAGAATTAACGCCGATTGTTCGGATTTATCAGGCAATAAGCTTAACGCGACAACAAGCGTGTATTTTAAAACAGGCGTCGGCGATACACAGGCGCCGGAAGTAATGTACGCGAACGGCGATGATTATTCAATCGCGATTACATTTAACGAACCAATGAATGCTGCCAAGCAAACAGATACGACAAACTGGGCATATTCGGTTTTAAATCCGGCAAATTATGCGGTTAATGGTTTAACACCGGATGGAAGTTGCGAATTCCCGGGTTCTTGGAGTTGTAATCCAACAATAATCGCGCCGTATAATGACGCGACAGGAACGCCATTAACGGGGCTAAGCCTTAGTTTCAGTTATGAAGATTATAATAATACAGTTATAATTGAAGGTTTTCAATTTGGCAGTTCTGCTACGGATTTTCAAATTTTTATTGATAATGTCCGTGATAAATCAAACAATGAAATTACAGATAGCGGTAATCGCGCAGGAGAAAGTTCTCATTTAAATGCCGCTCGCGCGCCAATGTATAATAGTACTGAAACTTACGGAGCTTTAGTGCCCGGCGCGACTGATGTAAATATGGACATGGGAGATATGGGCATGATGATGGCTGGCGCTTTTCCAATGAACGCGATGGCAGGCCAGCAAAGCATGTATTTTATAGATGTTCCGACAACAAAATCAATTCCAATCGGCGGCAAGATAATGATTACTTTTCCCGCGGGGTTTGACGTAACAAACGCCGCTAAAGATATTTATTCTCCGGTAAATAATGATATTAATGAATGGAATTTAGGAGTTGTTACGATTGATTCCGTAACAGGCAATCAAGCGGCAAGAACCGTAACGATTGTCGCAAGCACAAGCGCTACGCAGGCATATGACTTCCTGCATATGGATATTAAAGGAATAGTAAACGCGAGTATTCCAAAAGATTTTGGCACTGAAGGCTATACGGTTGATATTAAAACATTTACCGCTGACGGCGCTTTGCTTGAAACTGTTTACACTATGCCGTTTTTTATCACGGAAGGCGGAACTAATTCCATTAGCGGCGAGATACACGGTGTTTTAAGCGGAGATAGCGATAACATGACCGTGTTTCTAGGTTCGCCGATGACCGGACACATGGAAACGGAAGTTGCGGTTGTTGGAACAGGTGATGGTGATTTAGACGGCGCTTATTCATTTACAAATTTGCCAAATGGAGAATATTTTATTTTCACGGAACCAAGCATAACTATCGGAGATACGAATTATTTTGGCAGTATGCATCCGGAACCGCTGTGGCTTAATAATTCAAGCACTACAAAAGATATTACGCTTACTCCTGAAACCAGCGGCGGAGCTGAGATTACAATTTCTTTGACCGGTGATTTTTCTACTAACAGCGTGCCTGATAATGTTGATATTTTTGCCGGTTCTCCAAGCGGATTCAGAGTTAAGACTTTAACAAATGTCGGCAGCGTAAACGGAACGACTACCAGTCTTTATTTGTCAACAGGCGACTGGATGGTTGGAATCGGTCCGGCTATGCCGAAAAATTCAATGTCAGGTCCGCCGCCAATGCCTGATTGGATGCCGCCGATGAATGTTTTTTATTATAGCGACGGTGAAACAGCGGGCGACTTAAGTTTTGATATTAGCAATCAAACCGCGCATACTATTTCCGGCACGGTAGTTGACGGAGCTGGAAACGGTATTGCGGATGCCGAAGTATACGCGTATCAGCCAATGGGCGGATTTGGCGGTTCTCATACTAAAACCGCTATTAACGGCGCTTTTACTTTAAAAATACCGGTATTGGGAATTTATGTAATCGGAGCTTTTAAACCCGGTCTTCCAGAACCGAAAGAAAATGTAGAAAATGTTACGGGAGATGTTACGGAAATGACAATAAAAATGCTTAAGCCTGATTATACAATTTCCGGTAAAGTGCTAAATTCATCAGGAAACGCCGTAGCTTACGCTCCTGTTTGGGCTTGGCAGGAAAATAGCTGGGGGCATTCTGATACAATGACTGACTCTGCCGGTAATTATATTCTTTATGTCAGTCCCGGTACTTGGCATGTGGAAGCGGACGCTCCGGGAGTTGGTTGGATGGAATACGGACTTTGGGTAACCATTTCTGACACTTCCGCCGCTAATATAAATATTTCTCCGGCGGCAGGAACAGATTATTATACGATTTCCGGGCGAGTGGGAATTAGTACGAATGAAACATATTCGGTAATTGATACGCCGTTTATAAATATGCCGATACGCGCGGTTTTATATAACGCCAATGGCGTTTATCAAGGCAAGGAATATAACAGCACAACCAATTCAAACGGCGAATACACAATATCAGTACCGGCTGGAATTTATCGCGTGGATATTTGGACACAGGAATACGGAGAACTAGGCGTGAATAATCAAGCCGAATTAAACGACACTTTAAACGAAGCGGGAATTGATGATAAATACGCCAATAATCCAGCCAATGTAAACGCGGTTAGCGGTAATGTGTCTGATGCGAATATTGTTGTCGCGCAAACCGGTTTGCGTGATGTTTTAGTAACCGTTACTAACGCGCAGGCAAGCCAAGAAGGATTTTTAAATATTGAAGGAGTAGATTTTACAGGCGATTTTCCAGAACCAAACGGTTTTTATATGAGCAGGCGCGTAAATGATTTGTCAGCCACTACTACAATTCAACTGGCAGACGGAGATTATCTTTTCTTTTTGGATGTACCAGGATATGGAAGCTATATTCCTGACGCTGACGACAGGCATGTTACAAAAGATGATATTGTTGTATCTGGCGATAGAACGGTTAATTTCACATTGCCGGATTCTTCAAGCGAAATGTCAACAATCAGCGGAACGGTTTATGGCGGTTCAATCTCCGGCGGAAACGAACTCGGAGATGCTTGGGTTTGGGTCGGTAATCCGTCTAACGGTTATCACAACGGCTCAATGACCGCGTCTAGCGGAGCATACTCAATTGTAGTTCCAACAGGCACCGGTTATAAAATCGGCGCTGATAAGCCGGGATATATGTCCAATGAACCGAGCAGTTTAGACGCGACAAGCGATGTTAGCGGACAAAATATTGTATTAAACGCGTATAGTTTAACTATTTCAGGATATATTTACAGTGACGCGAATAGCAATAGCAGTTATGATTCAGGCGAAGGCGTGCCAAACGGATTTGTGCGCGCGGAAACAACAGAGTGTAATGATTCAGATACATCAAACGATGCTAGTTGTAAGCGTTCTCATACTCCTGTTGATGGTACCGGTTTTTATGAACTTGGCGTTGTAAACGGCACATGGGAAGTTTACGGTATGGCAGATAGTTATTTAGAAACAGAGTACGGATCAAATATTACAATTTCAGGTTCTAGCGCCGCAAGTAAGCATATTAAGTTAACAACCGATGCAAATTGGACAACAAAATCCAAGAAAAAGCCGATTACTCCGGCTTCCGGTGGTTCTTTGGATGATACGGATTCAAGCGGCACCGGCATAAAATTAACCATTCCGCCAAACGCTTTGGGTTCTTCAAATTCATCAGGAAACGTAAACGCTAAAAAAACTTCAGCCGTAACCAAAACCAATTCGTCAGACCCTGTCGGGGGTACCGGCGTAACCGTAACAGCGACTGATAATTCAGGACAGGCGATTACAAATTTAGATGATTATGTTGATATTGAAATGGTTATATATAAGGCGGAAATTGACACGGAGATTGCAGCTGGCAATTTAACTTACGCGAAATTAAAAAATACCAATAATGGCTATTGGGATTCCACAAGCGATGATTGGGTAAATATGGCAACTACTAAAAAGGCGTATTATTCAACCAGCTCAAACGCGACTAATTGGATTTTGTATGCCAGCTCAACAGAACAGATTTCGGCTTTTGAAAATTTTATCAATCAAATAGCTTCCGGAACCCTAAGTGTTTATGACTATAAATTGGTTTATACTTCAAAAACAAACCATTTTACGATTTTCGCGGTTATTATGCCTTTTATAGCAGTTGCGGCAGAGCCGGATCCGGAACCTACTTGCGGAGATGGAAGCTGTAATGGAGACGAAACTTGTTCAACTTGTCCGGCGGATTGCGGATCTTGCAGTAGCAGTGGCGGTGGAGGTTCTTATACTTCTTATTGCACAAGCGTTGAATACATGGAATGGAGCGATTGTATTGATGGCGCGCAAACCCGTGATGTTTTAAGTAAAACTCCCGTAAGTTGTCGCTTGACAACCGCGCAAGAAGAAGCTAAAAGTCAAATTTGTTCAACCGTTGAAGAAGGCACTGAGGCGCCGGAAATAATTTTGTTTAACGCAGACGCGCAAAATCAAGAATTATCCTTAATTGACGTTTTATATTTAGAACAGGGTGAAATGATTTTACGCGCTGAAGTTGCCGAAATATTGCCGATTATGAACAGAGAAAGAAAGCACGAGCAAGAATACGCGGCAAGAGATACTTTGATTAAAAAGTTGGAAATTGATTTAAACGCGCTTGAAGCCCGCCATCAATACGCTTTAACTAATTTTATCGCTTACGGTTCGCCTGATACGGAAAAATTGGGAGCAGGCGAGCGAGCCGGAGTAATCAATTCTTTTCGAGCGACGTTTAAAAAAGTTCCGGAAACATCCAATGACTGGAGCGATGTTATTAAAATCGCCAATGGTCGCTGGCCAAGCGCGGCTAACACCGAAGCGGAAGCGGTGGCAACAGACGCTTTTGTAAAAGTTTATTTGCGTTTTCCGGACAGAAACGATTCACATGACGACGCCGCGGTTGTTGTGGTTGCTTATGGGCTTCGGCCGGCTAATCGCAATACTGATAGCGAAAAAGCGGCGATTAAAACGTTTAAATCGATTTACGGCTACAATCCCGCAGGCGCCACTGATTGGGATATCGTCCGAGCAATCGCATACAGCGGTGCCATTCGCCAGCCGGATGCCGATAAAGATTTGTTAAGCGACGCGTACGAAGCTATTCTAGGAACAGATCCAAATAAACCCGACACAGACGGCGACGGTTATGATGACGGCGAAGAAGTAAAAAACGGACATAATCCGTTGGAAGAGTAGAGTTTTGCAATAAACGACAAGATAGTTTTTAATAGAAATAAAAAAGGGCTGGAAAATAATTTCCAGCCCTTTTTTAAAAAATATAATTTGACAATCATAAGACTATTGTTTTATAATAAGATTATATGAAAAGAGAAATTAAGACAATTAATAAATTAAAACAGTATATCAATATTTACGCTTTTAAAGTTGTAAAAAAATCTGAAAATAAAAAAAATAAAAACAAGGATTCTTGGAGAGATTATATTATACTGACAGAGAGAAAAAAAGAAAATGTAAGCGAAAAAATTGATAATATTGTATATAATCAATAAATTATGCACATTATTGATAGTTCAGTATGGGTGGCTTTATTTTTAGATTTTGATGTGAATTACGAAAAAGCTATAGAAATTTTTTCGCAAATTAATGATAAAATATATTTGCCCTATTGCGTTATTTCTGAAGTTGCTACCGTTTTAACTTACAAGCATTCAAAAGAACAGGCTGATGGTTTTTTAGAATTTATTAGTGATAATGAAGATGTCATATTGATTGACAATGAGATGAAAAATGAAATTGATTTTTATAAAAAGATAAATAAAAGAGTTTCATTTACTGACGCTTCTTTGGTTTTTTTAGCAGAGAAATTTGGTTTATTATTAATTACCTTTGATAAGCAGATGATTGGATTAATAAAGAAAAAATGAAAATATTTTTAATTAATTATAGCCTTGGATTTATCCAAGGCTTATTTTATGGAAAATCTACTAAAAAACATAGAAGATCTGCGGGAAAACGTGTTAAAAACAATGCGGCTTCTTAGTATTGAGCGAAAAAAAGAAGAAGCGCATGAAATGAAGGCATTGATGGCTAAACCAGATTTTTGGGACGATAGGGAAAAGGCGGTTGAAATTAGCCAAAAAGCGGATGAGCTTGAAAAAGAGTCAGCGCAGTGGGATAATTTGCGAGCGGAAATAAGGTCTTTAGAAGAATTAGTGGCGGAGTCAGCAGAACTAAAAGACGATTCATTGAACAAAGAAGCGCATGAACAGTATCAAGAGCTTAAAAAACGATATGAAAAATTGGAATTTTATGTAATGTTTTCAGCTAAATATGATAAGCGCAATGTTGTTTTATCAATTCATGCCGGTACCGGCGGCGTGGATGCGCAGGACTGGGCGCAAATTTTAGAGCGCATGTTTTTGCGTTTTGTTGAAAAGATGAATTGGAAAGCGGAGATTGTTGATCGCACGACAGGCAATGAAGCGGGAATCAAAAGCGCGACTTATAATATTAAAGGCCGCTGGGCTTACGGATATTTAAAAAGCGAGTCAGGCGTGCATCGTTTGGTGCGCATTTCTCCTTTTGACGCGGAAGCGATGAGGCATACTTCTTTTGCGCTTGTGGAAGTAATTCCTGAATTGCCGGACACCGAGACAGTAGAAATAAATGAAGGCGATTTGCGGATTGATGTTTTCAAATCATCCGGTCCCGGCGGACAAGGCGTGAACACAACCGATTCTGCCGTTAGAATAAAGCATATACCAAGCAATATTGTTGTTACTTGCCAAAACGAAAGAAGCCAGCATCAAAATAAAGAAACCGCGTTGAAAATTTTAAAATCAAAATTATTTAAATTGGAAGAAGAAAAAAGAGAAAAAGAAGAATTAAAACTTAGGGGAGAAACGGAAAAAGCTGAATGGGGCAAGCAAATCAGATCGTATGTTATGCAGCCTTATAAAATGGTAAAAGACCATCGCACCAAACATGAAACTCAGGATATTGACGGGGTTTTGGACGGCGATTTAGAAGCATTTATGGAGGCGTATTTGCGTTGGAAACAAGAGAAAAAATAAATTTTTTGGCTAATATTTAAGTCATTTAAGAATAGGGTCTTTACAAATATTAAAAAGTATGCTTATATAAATAATAGTTAAAGGAGAATTGTTTTTTTGAAAAATGAAAAAGCAAGAAAGGAGGGGTAGCGGTTATGCAAAAAGAGTTATTGACTGAGGAACAGTTTATGAGTACGATTAGCTCAATTGCAAGTAAACATGGTTGCAGGTTTATAGACATAGTAGATGTAACAGCCGTAGTGAATAATAAAATCGTGCTAATAGAACGAATTATTAATTTTGATGGAACGCCTGAGTCCGAATATGCCTGTACTATTGAATTGGGAGATGTTTTTAAGAAATATGATATTGAACAGCCTATTGCAAATTACAAGGAGGATGAATTGGGCACGTTTGCCCATTCCAGTTAATTTTAAAATTTGATTTTTCAAAAAAGGACTCAATTAAAATTGAGCCCTTTTTATTTTTTAAATATTTTATTCAAAATAAATCGCTTTTTTCTTTTTGATACAATGATAAGCATAAATATACATGCCGGCCGACCATGCCTGATATGGTTCGCCTTTGGGTTTGCCGGTACGGCCATTAAGCCATTCGTTGAATTCATATTTGCCTTTGGGACGGCTTTTTTCTATTGTGCTAATATCAAGTTTTTGCAAATTCGCTTTGGCAAGTTTTTCCAATTCCATTTGCGCTTCTTTATATTTTTTCATTTTAACAAGCGCGGCAATGTAAAATCCGCCGATGAACGGCCAAACGCCGCCGTTTAGATAATGATAAGGCGTGCGAGCGTCGCATTTGGAAAAATAAGAATGCCATTCTTTGTCGCTTGGTTTAATTGGCGGCCAAATCGCTTTTAGCGCTACGGGCGCGTTAATTTTTTCTTTTTTAATATGCCGCAAAATGCTTAAGGCAATATCTTTTTTCGCAAGTCCAGAAAGAATTGCCAAAATATTGCCAAGCGAATCAAACCATTCTTCCTGCTCGCGGTCGCCGTCATGGTTTTTCCAATTCCAAGGAAGGTAATAGCCCAGCTTTTTATCGTATAATTTTAAATAAGCCTCAATGTCGCCGTTGGCAACTTTTTTCATATGCTCGGCCTGTTTTTTGTTGCCGACTAATTTTAAAACAAAATAATAAAGCGCTTGAGTGTTAATGACATTGCCATATTTATGCGGAAAAGCGTCTTGCCAATCCATTGTCGGCAATTGCGAAAGCAGCCCGTCTTCATTCGGGTCTTGATATTTAAGCCACACTAGCGCGCGGGCGATAGTTTTTTTGTGTTCTTTAAATAATCCGTGAGAATTATATTTTTCAGCAAAAATATAAGAGCCGATTATAAACCAAAGCGATGAGTCAATGGTGTTATAAGTTTTATCAGAACGCCTGTCTAAATTGTAAGAGCCGACGCAATTTGGAATTTGTCCGTTTTTTGTCTGCCATTCTTGTAAGTTGCGCAAACTTTGGGCAAACGGAAGTTTGAATTTGTTCTCAACTAAGCTCGCGCCAAACGCCGCAATCATAGAATCGCGTGCCCAAACAGCCTCGTATCCGCCACTCAACCCGGAAGCATAAAAACCTTTTTTTGTCGCGCAGGCTTCCAACACCGCAACAGATTTTTTATAAGCATCCTCCTTGATTGTCATAATTTAATTTTTTATTATTTTTTCTATATATAAATTATATAATTTTATTTTTTAAGTGTCAAGTAAAAATTTTAGTATTTTTTTATTTAAAATTGGCAAAAAAGTGTTAATATCGCTTGACAAGTTTTTAATAGTATTCTATGATTAAAAATCAAATAATATCTACATTAAAAGTCTTGAACCATGATTTGCCTGATTATGATGATGAGCATGATTATTAATAAAAAATTCATAGCCAATCAAAATAATCAAGTAAATCATGGTTCAAGACAAAAAACGTAAACAAAAAATTAAATACAAGGAGGAAAAAAATGAGACCAGATATCGAACATATCGAACCTTTAAAAAATTTTAGTGTCGAGGATTTTGCCGATTGGCTGAGCCACGGCTTTAAAGATTGGCACAGCGACGGGGTGATGAAGGCGTTCGCGCCTCTAAACTATTTTGTAGGCCGCCTTGGCGGCTTAACTAATAATTTGAAAGACATCTACGATGTATTTTCTGGTTCTGCCCAGATGAATTTTCGTTTCGGGATCGCTCAAGCGATTTCAGATCTGCCCACGGTGCGGCAATCCGTACCTATAATCAGATCATTTCTGCATTTGGCAGGAAGAATCAATGCACGGGAAATTTTCCCCGTGATAGTTAAACAGGATTTTTCTAATTTTTTCAAGATGCTAGAACATAACGAAGGGCAAGAGCTTTTCGCCCTCACGCTGGGCATCGTGGCTGGTATGTCGCCACATCACAGCGCTGGAGACGTAATGCGCCTTTTGGTTGATAGCCGTTTTTTTCGGTATAATTATGCGCCAATGGCGTTCATCGCCCTCTGTCGCGCCGAGCCTAAAGAGTTTCCTGAACACCTTAGGTTTCTCCGTCGCCATTTTACAAAGTTGCATCAAAAAGAAGGCACGAATAATGCTTTCATAACCGCTCGCCGGTTTGTAAAATATGTTGATCCCGCAATAATTGAAGATAAATTATGGCAGATTGACTTCAAAGACGACAATTGGCTCGTGACAGCAATGACTGTCAACGAGTTTGATAAAAAATCTTGATGTTTGCCCGCTTCTTTAGTCGGTGGGTTAGTGTTGAATAACAAGGGAAGGTTATATTAATTTAATAGCCTTCCCCGTCTTTCCAAATTCATCAATATAATTGGCGAAATCAGAAAGGTGATAATGCCTTCAAAATATAATAAATCTAAGCATCATTTAATATAAAAATCATAAGTATGTTCACCGTTAATACATTTAAAAGAAGATTTTTTTAACGGCTTGAATTTATATTTTTTCAGCTTGTTTAAACCCTTGATTTTTTCAAAAGGAAAAATTTCATCGTTATATCCCAAAATAAATATTCCATTTGGCTTTAAAATTTTATAAATTCCTTCAAACGCGGTTTGAATTTTTTTTTCGTCATCCAAACCCCAGCCGAACACCCCGTTCATTAAAATAAAATCAAAATAATTATTTTTAAAATGTTTTTTAATGTTAATAACGTCATCAGTAACATGGTTTTTAGCGCCGAATTCTTTGTGTTTAGGATTTAAATCAATCGTCCAAAGCTCCCTGCCGGAAAAAAAGTCGTTGTAAAATTTTTGATTGCCTTCCCTGCCAATATCAAGAATAGTTTCCGGATTATGATACGCAAGCATGTATGGAAAAATAATGCTTTCCAACACATTCCTATCTTCGTATGTTTCACGCTCATAGTTCGCGTGTTTTTTTATTATCTTGTTGCATTTTATTTTGTGGTATGTTAGTTTTAGTAGTTTCATTTTTATAAATTTTATTTAATTTTAGCATAATTTTGTTAAAAAAGATATTCTATTGTAATTTTAATAAATTTATGGTATATTAATAATGTCTTTAAGTCTTGTCATAAGACTCAAAGGGTATCACATCTTAGGGCAACTCTCCTTGCGGAGGGTTGTTTTCTTTCGTTCTCCTTTTTATTTTTTTACCCCAAATATCGTTTATTGTAATAACATCGCAATAACCATCAGCGCTTGTTCTTAATTCTTGTGAAATATTGTTTTTGGATGAAAATACGTATATTTTTTTGCCTGCTTTTCTCAGATAAGCTATCAATACTAAAAAATCAGAATCACCTGTAAAAAATAACGCAGTGCTGTATTTACCTTTGTGATGCATTGCGTCAACAGCTATCTCTACATCCATATCTCCTTTTTCCTTTATGCCTTCTCCAAATTCGCTATCTATAATTTTTATTCTCTTCAATTCTTTTTTTCTGACTGTAATTCCCAAACCTTTTTTTAGGTAGGTAAAAAATTTATGTCTGTTATCTAAACTGTAATTTCTTGTACCATCGGCAGGATAGGCGGCATAATAAAAAATTTTCAATTCAGCTGGATTGAATTTGTTTCTTATATATTTAATAAGTTTTTGATAATCAAATAATCTTCCTTTTGATTTTTGAGCCGCCCAAAGATTTGAAGAGTCTATAAACACATAAAGCTTATCTGATTTTTCTAACTGATTATTTAAAAGTTTTTTATAAAAAGGAATCTTTATTTTATGCATTTTATTTTGTAGTATATTAGTTTGAATAGTTTTATTTTTTACTTACACGCAATAATTGCCGTATGCGGTTCGGTTAAATGCTGTTTTTCAATATTTTTAAAACCAATATCTTCCAGCCAAGACTTGATTTCAGAAAATGTGTAAGCTCTTCCGTTTTTAGTTTGCTTTAACATATTCAAATTAAACAAGGCGGGAAATAACGGACTTGTCTTATCTTCATCCAGTAAAAATTCCGTTATTATTACTATACCGTTATCTTCTAATTTTTCATAAGCCTTTTTTAGTAAAATATTATTTTGCTCCGCGGAATTGCTATGGAAAATTTGTCCGAATAAAGCGACATCATGAACAGGAAATTCAATCTCAAAGTAATCACCGTCTAAAATATTTATTTTATCTAAATTGCCTTCTTTTTTTATATATTCTTTTATTGTTTCGCAGACAGCCGGCTGTTCAATTATTGTCGCTTTAAGGTTGTTATATTTATTTGTTAAGATTATTGAAAACGCGCCTGAGCCTCCGCCAATATCAAGAAGGTGTTTTCTGTTGCTAAAATCAATAAGATTAGATATTGCATTTGCGGGAGCTTGAGCATTATTGTGCATAGCTTTTGTAAATATCTTTTTAGCTAATCCGCTCCTATTATCATTTGTAACAGGCGAACCTGTAGCTATTACTTTATCCAATTTTTTCCACGAATTTTCTGATTCTTCATTCATAAGAATAAAGTCTCCGTAATATTCATTAGATGATTTAACCAGAAATTTTAAAGAAATCGGTTTATTAAAATAAGAACCTTCTTTTTTATCAAGCAGCTCCATGGCAACAAGCGCGTTTAATAATCTTTCAAGAGGATCTATTTTTAACGCAAGCTCATCCGAGATATTTTTTATGCTATGAACATTTTCAATAATATCAAACACACCAAGCTTAACAGTAGCCGCCAATATCCTAAATTTCCACAAATTTGTCGTTATTGAAGATATCGGTTCTATTGTAATTTTATTTTTCATGCATTTTATGTAATTTTAGATTATAAATTAGTATGTGGATAATTTTTGCTTGACATTTATAATAAATGTGCTATATTTATATATAGGGTATCAATCAGTAGAACTCTAAATGCCTCAGGCATCAATAAATAGCAATCTCAGATTTTGGGGTTGTTATTTTTTTATGCTATAATAATCGCGCGGTAGGTGGTAGGTATTTTCCAGCGGTCTGGGATGCTGATTGATATCCAGTTGATGCTCTTACGGGCATGGGGTTCGATTCCTCTGCCTACCGCACTAAAAACCATCTTAATTATGAGGTGTTTTTTAGATTGGGATAAAACCAAACTTCACCCATAAATCCCCCCAATAGCCAATCTTGCTAAAAAGTAAGAAATAGTGGATTCAGCGCCTTGGTTGAAGTTGAGCGAGTATTTGCCAAGACCGTCATAGCAACCACCTGTCGCTTCATCATATACCATTTGATTAAGATGATTTTTTCCAAGAAACCATTGAAAGGCTATTTCCGCTTGTTTCAAATATTTTTTCTTTTTTGTAATTAAATTAGCGATTGTTAAAGCCTCAACCGCGGTTGCGGCATCTTCCGGCTGTTGATCAAAATATGAGCGTTTTCCATTGCGAAAATACCAGCCGTCTTGTCCTATTGGCGAGAAGACATCTTTTTTTTCAAAAGTTATGTTATTTAAAAAATTAAGGCTTTTTTTAGCGACTTCCAAATATTTTTTATTTTTAGTTCTATTATAAGCCCTGAAAAGCGCTTCAGGCAATTTGTAGTTTGAATAAGTCAGGCAGTCTTCAAACCAATGCCAATTGTTGTTTTGTTTGCTGACAGTATCATTAAAATGCTTAACTAAATTATCGCTTAATAATTCAATGTATTGATTAATTTTTTCAGAATTAATTTTAAATTCTATAAAATCTTTTTCTTCCAGATGCGAGAACCCTGTAATTGTAAAAGCCATTGCCCTAAGAGACTCTAAACCGCTTGCGTGTTTGAAGGATTTTTTAAGTATTTTAGCCGCGTTTTCGCGCAAGTCTTTTGGCAGGTGCTCAGCGTTAATAACGTAGCCCAAAGCCCAGATGGCGCGTCCAAAAGAATCATCGCTTTCCGTTCTGTCAATAAAATTTCCATGGTAGCTGACAAAATTATGAAACTTGCCGTTTGATTTTAAAGTATATTTTATGAATTTTAAATAAATATTAATTAAATCAAGCGCGCTTTTTAGTCTTTTTTGCTTGTATGCTTGCGCGCAGCCAAGCAAGGCGCGCGCGTTATCGTCTAAGCAATATCCTGAGAGGGTATCAGGCTTTGTGTGGTTGGCAAATTGAATCATGCCGAATTTGTCAGTTAAATTTTTAATATAATTAATATTAACCAAAGGGAGCTTGCCTTTTTCTTTTGGAACAATTTTTGCGTACTCATTAAAAATTTTAAAATAAGAAAGCGCGACATTCTGCCATGTCATATGGCGGGTGTAAAAGTAATTATTTTTTTTCATTTCCTTTTTTAATTTTATATCGCTGATAATTTCATCCAAAGCCTTTTCTATGTCTTTGGAATTTCTAAAGCGCACCAGCCGTCCTCGTTCATTATTGATTACGCTTTTAGCGTATTGGCTTGAAGTGGAAATACAAGGGCATCCGCAAGACATGGCGTAAGAAAGGGATCCGCTGGAAGCCTGCTCGCGGGATAGCATTGGATAGATATAAACATCAGTTGCTTTTAAATAGTCAATCAGTTCGTTTAATCCCAAATATTTGTTATAGAATTTAACATGTTTGGTAAGTTTGTGCTTAACGACTAATTTTTTTAATTTGTTGCGGTATTTCTCGCCTTCTTGTCTTCTTACAACCGGATGAGTTGCGCCTATAATGATATATAAAACATTAGGATATTTTTCAACGATTTTCGGCAAGGCTTCAATCGCGTATTCAATGCCTTTGTCGCGGCTGATCATGCCGAAAGTTGAAAGTACTGTGCGACTTTGCAGATTAAGTTTTTTCTTGGCTCTTTTGTTGGATGGAAAAGCAATATGATGAACGCCATGCGGGATTACATGAATTTTGTTTTTTTTAATGCCGTATTTTTCTATCAGTATGTCTTTGGCCGCATGATTCATAACGATTGTGCCAAAAGATTTTTCTGAAATAAGTTTGCCGATTTTTTTCATTTTGTCTCCGGGATGAGGCAAAACCGTATGCATGGTAATTATTACCGGCTTATTTAAAAGTTCTAAAAAAGGAAGCAAATACTCGCCTTGCTCGCCTCCGAATAATCCGTATTCATGCTGGATGTTAACAAGTTTTATATCAGGGCTTTTATTTATTTCATTCGCGCGATTAATATAGTCTTCCATTTCTGTTTCATTGATTTGCTTGGCGACTTTGCGCGGATAATTGTAAATAGAAGTGCCATTGTCGTTAATTGCCAAAATTTTGCTTTTTATTTCAGGATTAAATTCTTTGTCCATCGCGTTGCTTAAATCTTGCGTAAAAGTGGCAATACCGCATTCTCTTGGAGGGAAGCTTGATACATATAGAATTGACGGGTTTTTTACTTTTGTCATACGGGTAAGTTAAGATTTTTCAGGGTATTTTATCAGTTCTTTAATTAAATTATTTATATTAACGCTTGCAACGGCGACATAAGTGTCGGAGGTGCCGTAGTATATGTATAGCTGATCTTTAAACAAAGCGGTTCCGGTGGGAAAGACAACGTTGTTTACGTGCCCTTCCTGCTCGTATTTTTCATCAGGAGAAAATAGCGGATAAGGCAATCGTCCGATAATTTTTTTTGGATCGCGCAAGTCCAAAAGAGCCGCGCCGGCAGTATAAAGCCGTCCTTTGTTTCTTGGTTCAACAGCATGATATATTAAAAGCCATCCCTTTTTGGTTTTAATTGGCGGCGCGCCAGCGCCGATATGGCGCGCTTCCCAGCCGTATCTTCCTTCCAAAACAACATGCTTGCCCAAATGATGAATAT